>JAZULX010000127.1:0-9861 GCA_045603325.1 Oscillospiraceae bacterium
GCCCACTATACCGCCGCCAAAAAACGCCGCAGTGAGGACTTTTACAGTCCCGGGAAAAAAGCAGGTCTGCGTCCTGACAGGGCGACTATCGTATACGCCAACCGTATGCGTGAAGCATACCCCGAGCTGCCCATTGTTATCGGCGGTCTTGAAGCATCACTGCGTCGATTTGCCCATTATGATTACTGGGAAGACAAGGTTCGCAGAGCAATAATTTTCGACGCCAAAGCCGACCTGCTGGTTTATGGCATGGGAGAATATGCCACACGGCAGATTGCAAAACGCCTGAGCAAAAAGCAGCCTGTCAGCTCCATCACCGATGTTCGCGGCACTTCCTTTATCGGCAGCAGCGAAGATCAGTGCGCATATTCCTACATACCCTGTGCTTCTTTTGAAAAGGTGTGCGAGGACAAGCGTTCCTATGCCGAAGCAAACATGATCCAGTACAACGAGCATGACGCTGTCAGAGGCAAGGCCATAATCCAGCCTCACGGCGATAAGCTGCTTATTACCAACCCGCCCGCAATGCCTCTTACCACCGAAGAGCTGGACACCGTTGCCGAACTGCCCTACACCAGGGAACCTCATCCCATGTATGATGAAATGGGCGGTGTTGCTGCTATTGAAGAGGTGCGTTTCTCCGTTATCCACAACCGTGGCTGTATCGGTGCCTGCAACTTCTGTTCTCTGGCATTCCATCAAGGCAGAATGATAACCTCCCGAAGCCATGAATCGGTCATTCGGGAAGTCACTGAGTTTACAAAGCACCCTCTGTTCAAGGGATATGTCCACGATGTAGGCGGCCCTACCGCCAACTTCCGTCATCCCTCCTGCCAGCAGCAGCTCAAGAACGGTTTGTGCAAAGGCCGCGTATGTCTTGCTCCCCAACCCTGCAAGAATATTGATGCCGACCATTCCGACTACCTTGCTCTGCTGAGAAAGCTGCGCCAGATACCCGGAGTCAAAAAAGTTTTTATCCGCAGCGGTATTCGCTTTGACTACATGCTGCTGGACAAGAACAACGAGTTCTTTGCCGAGCTTGTCAAGTACCACATCAGCGGTCAGCTTAAAGTTGCACCCGAACATTGCATAGACTCGGTGCTCGACTATATGGGCAAGCCTCACAACGAGGTATATGAACGGTTTTTGCAGAAGTATCATTCTCTCAACGACAGGTACGACAAAAAGCAGTTCATCGTTCCCTATCTCATGTCTTCCCATCCCGGCAGCACACTTCAAGATGCGGTGGCACTGGCTGAATACCTGAATTCCAAAGGCACTCAGCCTGAGCAGGTTCAGGACTTCTACCCCACTCCGGGCACTCTGTCCACCTGTATGTATTACACAGGCATAGACCCCCGAACCATGAAGCCTGTCTATGTGGCAAAGGATCCTCATGAAAAGGCTTTGCAGCGGGCTTTGCTCCAATGGAAACGTCCAGACAGACGCAGACTTGTTATGGAAGCTCTGCAAAAAGCAGGACGTGAGGATCTGATAGGCTACGGAAAGCACTGCCTGATACGTCCCAACTCTTCCTCAAAGTCAAAGCAGACTGCCGCAAAGATTGAAGAAAAACCCAAAGGCAGAGCCAAGGGCATGTCTGCCAAACCCATTCCCAAGCCTGACAAGCCCACAGGAAGATCCAAAGGAGTTGGCCAGGGAAAGCAGAAAACCTCTGCAAAAGGCAAAAAGAGATAAAAAAATCGCTGTCATTCCGAACATTGCGAAGCAATGGAGGAATCCCCTTCTTAGGTTGGGATTTTCTCCGCCGATAAATCGGCGTTCAAAATGACAGCGTTTGAATTATAAACCGGGGATTTCTCGTCGGCACCTACGGTGCCTCGCTCGAAATGACAGTTTCGTAATTATGTAAACTTATTTCTTGGGAAGCACCACTGTGGCGCCGCCTTCCTGAACCAGATAATGGTCGATGGTTTCGCACCACCAGGTCAGGTCAACCAGATATTCGCCGTCCTTTTCGTACTTGTCGGTAACGTAGGCATGGGAAACAATGGTATCGTATTCCATGGCGTGGCAATCAGCACGTTTGCCTTCCATGCCGGGAACCTTGGCAAGATACGGGAACAGATTGAACATCTCAGGCTTTTTGGTAAAGTGAGGGATAACAGTTGCGTCGTATCCGGGAGGAGTGGACATGATATCCCATGCAATAGTTCTCAGCCAGCCCGCATCGCCCATCCAGTTGATAATGGCTGTGGCTGCCCACTTGGTGCAAACAGCGTTCTGAATAACGGAACGACCGTCACGATTGGCAACCTCGGGAGGCATCTCGGGCATAGCGTGAGCTTTTGCTGCTTCGGGTTCTGCTTTGCCGTCGTCTTCATCGTCCAGAATGGACATTTTGAATACCTTGCCCTGTTTCTTCACGCTGTGTTCTTTGGGATAGTACAGATTATGCTCGTCCTTGACCATGTCCTTGAACTTCTCGGGATCCAGCATGTTTTTCTTGGTCTCTGCAGCCCATTTGGGAAGATGGAAAACTATGTCGGATTCCTGCTCGATAAGTACAGGACCGCCAACAGAGGTAACAACCTCGGTGCCGACTTCAACATCGTCCCAGTACAGAGGTTCGGAACCTCTTATGCTTTCCTTTTTCCACAGATCCTTGATATAGTCCCAGTCAGCATCGGTGTAGACGTAATGGGGACGCTGATGCCACCAGTCGGGGCTTTCCCAGGCACGCATAGCAGTCTGCTTTGCGGGATCTTTGTGGCGGCGGAAGCTTTCTTTAAGGATATTTGCACCTTCGGCTACAAGTTCGCCCTTCTGATTGTAAATCTTTGCCTGACCGGACAGTGCCCAGGTGCGGTAATAGCTGCCTGCCAGAGGAGTAATGTCCTCGCAGTCCTGCCAGTCAATGACTGTCCACAGCTTGTCGCCCTCGTAAACCGGCTTGTAATAGTTCATCATGTCGTTATGGCCGGAAACCAGCATGCAGTCGCCAAGATACTGACCCATGGGCATGGCAGGCATGAAGTTAGGTTCGTTGATGAAATAGTAAGCAGGAACACCTTCATAGCCTGCTTTTTTTGCATATTCTTCGTCGTTGAAAAGAGGATTTTCTGCAATGTAGTTATCTGCCATAGCCTTTATCAGCTTGCCGGAAACCTCCACAGGTCCGCTGACGCCGGGAAGTCCGTCGCACTTGCCTGCCACAAGGTCAGCAGGGTCAACAGGGCCTCTTGCTGCAATTTTGCCGATTTCAGCTTTGAATGCTGCAACAGCTGCTGCATCATGGTCAGAGTATACGCCGGGTATAAAAAACTCAAATTCTTTCTTGTCGAACAGTTCTTCCATATTCTTTCTCCTTTATTATTTCTTCTGCCATGAATTATACCATTATTTTTTCCCCTGTTCAAGACGGTATAATGGTTTACATTTTTTCATAAGCTTCAAAAGCAAATTGCTTTGATATGACAGAACTTTTTTTAGCATTTTCCGTCAAATATTTCAAGCGAAAAATTTGTCAAAACCTGTTGCCATGAAATATCAGTTGTGATATTATGTAAATGCACTTGAGAGATTGTTCCATCGAAAGGATAGACATAGATGAAATTCAACAAATCAAAATCCGTGCTGGCATTGGCCATGTCAGCCATAATGATAATGACACCACTTTCCGCCTGTGATAAGTCCTCCGGCACATCCGAGGCAGAGAGTTTCAGTTACCCATACATTCTTCCCAATACTTATATTGCAAATATCGATGTCAGCGGTCTTAGCAAAGACGAAGCTCTGAAAAAGCTGGACAACACTCTGTCTTCCACTTATGAGCCTCTTACCCTGACCGTCAACATAGATGGCACAAATTATGTGCTTGAGCCTGCTCAGGTCATTTCCATCGTCGATGCGGAAGCTCTTGTGGATCAGGCTTACAACAATGGCCGTACCGGCAACGACAAGGCAGACTATGACGCTGCATTGGAAACAGAATACCGCATCAACGCCAATTCACAGGTCACTGTTGATTTTGACGATTTGAAGAAAAGAGTTGACGATATTGTCAGCAACCTTTCCGTTGAAGGTGGAGATTCCGTATATGAGCTGACCAACGATACCCTGCTGATAACCCGTGGCCAGCCCTCCTCTTTCATTGATGGCGACGCATTGTTTGACGCTGTCAAATCCGCTTTTGAGCAAGGTGTTGCCACCCTCGCCTGGGCGGTGGAAGAAAACGAAGTTGCCGAGCTTGATATCGACAAGCTTTGGCAGCAGACAAGTGTTGAAGCTGCCGATGCTCATTATGACATCGAAACCAAATCGCTGGTGGAAAGCACCATCGGCGTGACCTTCGATATTGATGCCGCAAAGTCTGCGTACGAGTCTTTGGAATATGGCGGTTCTGCCGAAATTCCTCTGGTCATCACCGAACCGGAACTGACTTATGAAGAGCTTGACGGCCGGTTGTTTGCCGAACTGCTCGGCTCCTGCGACAGCACTCTTGAAGGTTCCACCCCCAACAGAAAGAGAAATCTTGAACTTGTTTCCGAAGCCATCAACGGCACTGTTCTTGAACCGGGAGAAGTATTCTCCTTCAACGATACCGTTGGCGAACGCACTGCCGCAAAAGGCTATAAGGAAGCAGGCGTGTATATTGGCGGTCAAACTCAGGATCAGCTGGGCGGCGGCATTTGTCAGGGTGCGTCTTCCATCTACCTTGCTTCCCTCAGAGCCAATCTTGAGATAGTTGAACGTACTCAGCATGACTACCTTGTTACCTACGTCCCAATGGGCTGTGACGCCACCATTTACTGGCAGGTTTTTGACTTCAAGTTCAAAAACATCACCGAATTCCCTCTGCGCATAGATATGTGGGTTGCCGACAATTATGTCCATGTTGAGCTTTGGGGTACCAACATCAGCGGCGAATATGCCGAAATGACCTACGAAGTTCTTGGCACCTACGGTTACGACGAGGTAATTGAAGAAGACCCCGAAAAGGAAGTCGGTTACGAAGAAATCACCACCTATCCCTATGTTGGCTACACGGTAGATACTTACCGCAATGTTTACGACAAGGACGGTAATCTGCTTTATACCAATTACGAAGCCAGAACAAATTACAAATCCCGCAATCAGGTGACCCCCATCGGCACCAAAGGTCTTGAGCCTGAGGTTCCTGAAGCCCCCGAAGTTCCTGTGGATTCTACTGAATCCGGTGATGTTCCCGTAACCGCACCTCCGGAGCCGGAACAGAGCGAAATTATCCTTGAATTCTAAATGTTTCAGCTGCCATTTCTCGCTTGCAACTCAAGCGCAGAAATGGCAGCTTATCTTTTTGTTGTCAATTTTTTTCGGATATGATAAAATTCTTTCAAATTGAAAGAAAATGAAAGGATAACATTTTATGCTTGAATATAACCGCGACTGGCTGGGAACTCCTCCCGAAATAGCCGCAAATTCAATTACAGAAACACTGGGCTGCGACATTCTTGTGCTGGGCGGCGGCAACAGCGGCGTATTTGCCGCAAGAAAAGCTGCCGAAACAGGTGCAAGCGTTATCGTCTGCGAAAAGCTCAGCGAAAAACGTTATCTCCCCCTCGGATGCGACATGGCTTACATCAATGCCGACTGCTATCTTGAGCAGGGATGTGAGCCTATCGACCCCATGGAGGTGCTAAACGAATGGCAGCGCAGAAGCCTTAACAGAACCAATCCCGCCCTGATCAAAAAATACCTGCTGCGTTCCGGCGAATGCTGCAACTGGATACGCAAAATCGTACCTCAGGAAGAGTTGGACGAGCTGACCGTATTTCATAGTTGGCCTGATGGGCGTGACGGTGTTGTTATGGATGTTTGCGGTCAGAAATCCTTTGCAGGCAGCATATCTTATCGTGATTTCAACAACATTCTTGGCCGTGGCGCCAACAACTCAGCCTGGTGGAGAATAGTGGATTATTCCATCAAAGAAGCTCAGGCTCACGGTGCAAAGTGGCTTTGGGACACCGTGGGCGTTGTGCTTTGTCAGGACAATAACGGTGATGTTACCGGTGCCATCGTCAAAAGTGGCGACGGTGAATACAGAAAAATCAACGCCAAGGCAGTCATCCTTGCCTGCGGTGACTTTTCCGGCAATCGTGACATGGTGCTGGATCTTCATGACGAAGTTCGTCAGCTGGCAGATATCTCCGATATCGACACATCCAAAATCGCCGGCGGTATGTTCGGCGGAGGCGACGGCAGTGGTCACAAAATGGGTCTGTGGGCCGGCGGCGTAATGGAGCCGGGTCCCAGAGCGTCCGTTAACTTCTCCAACGGTGCCGGTGCTCCCGACATTGCACTGATTGGCAATTACCCCATTTTCGGCGGTGACGGCAAACGATTTGGAAACGAGTCTATTTGCGTATTTGGCGGTCAGGGCTATATAATGCGCCGTCAGGGCGGTGAACGCATGTGTAAGATAGCTGACGGCAACTGGGAAGAAAACCTGATGCATCAAGGCTACGAGCACGATATGAGCAGCACCACTTGTAAACGTGAATGGGATCTTGTGCGCGAAGATATGGCCAACTACAAAACCGGTCCCGATGGTTTCCCCGTCCACTGCTTCACGGGCTACGGAATGCGTCCGCACAAGCTGTATGCTGCAGATACTCTGGAAGAACTGGCCGACCTGATGGGCTACGAGGGAGACGCAAAACAGGGTCTGCTGGACGAGATCGCTCACTACAACGAAATGTGCCATGCAGGAAAGGACACCGATTGGGGCCGTGACCCTGCTCTGATGAACCCCATTGAGAAGCCTCCTTTCTTTGGCGAAGCCAAAATATCCGAAAAGAACCGCATTACCGCAGGTATGGTTCAGCTGTCCGGCCTGATGGTAACCGACGATATGCAGGTCAGAAGAAAAGACGACAGCATTATCGGCGGTCTATATGCCGTGGGCAACTGCTGCGGTGGCAGATATGCAATTCAGTATCCCACAATGATGGCCGGTAACAGCATAGGTATTGCCACCACTCTTGGCATGGTCGTGGGTGAATTTGCCGCAAAGAATATTCAGTGACACAAAGAGTACACAGGAATGTTATATTTTTAGCTTGTCAAAGACGATGCACTGTCATCCTGAGGGCACGAAGTGCCCGTGAGGATCCCCATAATGAAGCGCAAAACAAGATGGGGATTTCTCGTCGCTGCAAAGGTCAGCAAAACTGACCTTATGCAGCTCGCTCGAAATGACAGAGATATCGAGTTTGGCAAGCTAAAACTGTTTGGAGGTGACGGTTTGGACTATAAGGTTTTAATAGTTGAGGACGAAAAGCTCCTGCGTGAGGTTCTGACGGACCTGTTTGTCAGCAAGGGCGACACTCCCTTGACTGCCGAAAACGGTACCAAGGCTCTAGAAATTGCTCAGTACGAGGAACTTGACGTAATATTGCTGGACATTATGATGCCTGAACTGAATGGGTTTGAGGTGTGCAAAGCTCTTCGCAAAAAGTCTGACGTTCCGATTATTTTCCTCACCGCTCTGTCCGACGAGGACGACAAGCTTTACGGATATGAGTTGGGTGCAGACGATTATATTACCAAACCCTTTTCTCTGCCTGTGCTGTATGCCAAAACCTCCGCATTAATTCGCCGTCACAAGGGCGGCGTTATCACCGGCGACAAATTCACCGTCGGTGAGCTGACCTTTGTGCTGTCTCAGCGTCGTGTGGTTGCCGGGCAGGATGAAGTTAAGCTGTCACCCAAGGAATACGATCTGCTGTTGTGTCTGGCACGGAACAAAAATGCTGTTATGTCCCGGGAGCAGCTGATAGTAAAATGCTGGGGCTACGATTACGACGGTGATGACAGGTCTGTGGACACTTACATAAAACGTCTGCGAGCCGCTTTGGGCGAGTATGCGGGGTGTATTGAGACGGTGATAAAGGCCGGGTACAGGTTCGTGGAATGAGGAGCACAGGGGCGTCGAGGCGCCGCCCCCTACAAGTTAAGGCGACTTTTGGTCGCCGAGAAAAACGTAATGACTACCCCTCCGTCTTCGCCGTTGGCGAAGACACCTCCCCTGACAAGGGGAGGCATGGATGGTGTGCGATTCTGTTCAGGAGGTGCGGAATGAAAAAGCTGAAAACAACGAAATATCTGGCAATTATTACGACTGCGGTTGTGGTCTTTTTCTACATTGCCGCCGCTGTGACCGTGACCTTCATGCAGGCAAGGCTGTATTGCGATATACTGCAAAGTGAAGCCGACGCACTGCACACTTACGCCAATCAACAGGCCAACGATTCGGGAGAACTGCTAATAAGAAGTGATGATCCCGAAGGCTTTGCTCCGCTTTATCTGCAGCGCTTGGCACAGATAACGTGGTATATTCCTTATAACTGCATCATTGCAGGTGACAGCGCAGTTCTGAGAGTTGAAAACACCTATGATGGTTTTGTACTGGATGAGATACTTTACAGAACAGACAATTATATCGAAATTCGATATGAAGAAGAAAACGGAGATATAATGCCCGCGTTGATACCGGTCAGCAACGAACAGGCAATCAAAACCCAGCTTTACCGTACCTTCTATATCGGCAGCGAACTTGAAATCACCGGTGTGCTTGAAAAGGGTTACTTTTATCCTACCGGTATGGAGGGATGGGATCCGACCTCTCTTTTAGGCGATGAATACCCGGTATTCTTTGATTCGGATGAAAACTACATAGATGTGCCTCAAGGAGAAGAAATAACTATTGTCACAAACGACTACTGGCAAAGCTTCAGAGCCTATGGCGAGCTGATAAACGCAGACTATGAGCGTCAGATAAAGCATTACGCCAAAACCATGGAAAAAGGCTTTGAAAAGGCTGACGAATTACGGGAAGAGCTTGATCGTTTCATTGAAATGCAGTATGTAAATGGTACAGATATCGGTTTCAGCTCCCGTAACATCTTCAAAAGCTATTTTGTGACCACCCAATTCTTCCCCGACTATCAGTGCGTCACCGCTGAAATGCTTGACAGCAACGAGCCTTACGATGCAGATACTTGCCTGCTGTATGTTTCCATGATGACCTACAGCCCCATAAAGGCAGCGTCAAGCCAGCTGTTGTATTACTACATTTTCAGCGCCGTATTTGCCATTACTGTTTGGCTGATACTGTTTTATGTGCTTTATGAACGGTTAGGCAAGCCCCTTGCAAATGTGGCTTTGGAGGCAGAGCTGAAAAACTCCACCGAAAAATACGGAAACACCTGCCCGGAGCTGAGATCCATCACAAAAACACTGGACGATCATCGCATTGAGCGGCGGCAGTTACGGGACGAGGTGACACGACTGAACAAGGCTGTGGACTACGCCGCCGAAGCTGAACGCAGCAGGCGTGAAATGACATCTGCCATTGCTCACGAGCTTAACACGCCTCTGGCTATCATACACAGCTATGCGGAAGGCATAAACGAGCGCATTGCGGACGACAAGCGGGAGCATTATCTTTCTGTCATACTGGATGAGACTGAGCGAATGGACGACATGGTGGTTGAAATGCTTGACCTGTCACGAATGGAAGCAGGTAAAACAAAGCTGAACCGTGAGGATTTTTCTCTGGCTGAGCTTGCTTATGCAGTATTTGCACGGCTTGACAAGGCTGCTGATGCAAAGGAACTGGAAATCAGCTTCGATGTGTTTGGAGACTGCACTGTCAACGCCGACAAGAAGCGCATTGAGCAGGTCATAACAAACTTTGCCACCAACGCTGTTAAATATACACCTCACGGCGGTCATATCTGGGTAAGGCTGAGAAAACGCCATGCATCTGTTGCGTTGGCTGTGGAAAATCAGGCTGAGCCTATAGCTGAGGATAAGCTGGAAAAGATTTGGGATACCTTCTACCGGGTGGACGAAGCC
>JAZULX010000128.1:0-7235 GCA_045603325.1 Oscillospiraceae bacterium
AACGGCGCTTATGTGATCTCATTTTCCGTTATGGACGATACCGGCGGCGTAAAGGTTACCAAGTTCATGAGTGACGGGTTCAAACCTATCCTCGAGAACGTCAAAAAGGATATGTGGGTAAAAATCCTTGGCCGTGTTTCCTCTGACAGATATACGGAAGAGCTTGTTATTGAGCCGAAAAGCATCGAAAAAGCAGTACACAGTGAACGCAAGGACAATTGCGATGTCAAGCGTGTTGAACTGCACATGCATACCAAAATGTCTGCCAAGGATGCTTTGACCGACTTGGGTGAGATTATCAAGCGTGCTGCAAAATGGGGACACAAGGCCATTGCTCTGACCGACCATGGCGTAGTTCACTCTTTCCCGGACGCATATAAGGCCGGCAAGAAAAACGGCATCAAAGTTCTGCTGGGCTGTGAAGGCTACTTTGTGGATGATGTCAACGGCAGAGCCTTTCAGAAACGCAGCGCTGTCATAGGAAGAAAGGACTTCAGCCTTGATGACGAGTATGTTGCGTTTGACCTTGAGACAACGGGACTTGACCCCAGAAAAGATACTATTACCGAGATCGGTGCTGTCCGGTGCAGGAACGGTGAGATAATCGACAGCTTCCAGACCTTTGTATCCATCGACAGAAAGCTGGATCAGAAGATAATCGACCTTACAGGCATTACCGACGATATGCTGATAGGCGCGCCATCCCTTGATGAAGCACTGAAAGCCTTTGTTGAGTTCTGCGGCAGCAGCCCTCTTGCGGCGCACAATGCTCAGTTCGATGTGAGCTTTATAAACGGCGGATGCGAAAAATGCGGCATTGACTTTGAAATCACTTCGGTCGATACGCTGATACTTGCCCAGAAGCTGATGCCCGACCTTGTGAAGCATAAGCTGAACACCGTGGCTGATACCCTTGCTCTGCCTGCGTTCAATCACCATAGAGCTGTGGACGATGCAAGAACCGTTGCATATATGCTCCAGCCGTTCTTTGAAATGCTGAAACGCAAAGGCGTGTCACGCCTGAGCCAGATCGACCCTGTCATTGCAGACGTGATTTACAGTGACAAAATGCAGAAGCAGGCCGCAAAGCATATCATCCTGATTGCAAAAAATCAGACAGGTTTGCGCAATCTTTATAAACTTGTAACGCTGAGCCATCTGAAATACTTTTACCGTAAGCCCAGAATACCCAAGTCTGTCCTGGACAGGAACAGGGAAGGACTTATTGTCGGCTCTGCCTGCGAAAGTGGCGAGCTGTTCTCCGCCATGGTTGACGGCGCTTCGGAAGAAGAACTGGAACGCATAGCATCCTATTACGATTTCCTTGAGATCCAGCCCATTTGCAACAATATGTTCCTTATCAACGACGGCAAAGCCGAAGATGAAGAACAGCTGCGGAACTTCAACCGCCGCATTGTCGCATTGGCGGACAAGCTGGGCAAACCCATCGTTGCCACCGGTGACGTCCATTTCCTTGACCCGGGTGACGAGATCTATCGACGGGTACTTTTGGCGTCCAATGGTTATACCGACGCCGACAAGAGCCTGCCCATTTATTTCCGAACCACTCAGGAGATGCTTGACGAATTTTCCTATCTCGGTGAAGAAAAGGCTATGGAAGTGGTTGTTACATACCCCAACCTGATTGCGGATATGTGCGAAACCGTGGAGCCTTTGCCTCAGAAACTTTTTGCACCAAAGATAGAAAATTCCGTTGAGGACCTGAAAGCCCTGGTGTACGGCAAAATGCACCGGCTTTACGGCGAAAACCCTCCCGAACTTATTAAAACAAGAATAGAAACAGAGCTGGGCGATATCATCGGCAGAAACTATGATGTTATCTATATGAGCGCTCAGAAGCTGGTTGCCAAGTCCAACGCCGACGGCTATCTTGTGGGTTCCCGTGGTTCGGTTGGCTCCTCCATGGTGGCGTATATGTCCGGCATCACCGAGGTCAACTCGCTTCCACCTCACTATCGGTGCCCCAACTGCAAGAACACAGAGTTTGATGTGCCGAAAGGCTATGCCTGCGGTGTCGACCTGCCTGCAAAGAAGTGCCCTGTATGCGGCGCTGATTACGAAAAGGACGGGTTTGACATCCCCTTTGAAACCTTCCTTGGTTTCGGCGGTGCAAAGGTTCCCGATATTGACCTGAACTTTTCCGGCGAGTATCAGCCCAAGGCTCACGCATATACTGAAGAGCTTTTCGGCGAGACCCACGTTTTCAGAGCCGGTACCATCGGTACGGTGGCCGAAAAGACTGCCTATGTCTACGCCCAGAAATACGCCGAAGAACGCAGTATGGACATCACAAAGACCGAGACCACACGTCTCAGCCTTGGCTGTGTAGGCGTCAAGCGCACCACCGGCCAGCATCCCGGTGGTATGGTCGTTATCCCAAGAAATAAGGAGATTTACGATTTTTGTCCCGCTCAGCATCCTGCGGATTCGGTCAGCAGCGATATAGTCACCACCCATTTTGAATACCATGCTATGGAAGATAATCTTCTGAAGCTGGATATTCTCGGCCATGAAGACCCGACCATGATAAGAATGCTGGGTGACCTTACGGGCATTGATGCCACAAAGATTCCTCTGGATGACCCGGACACCATGAGTATATTTACGTCATCCAAGGTGCTTGGATTTGAGGACGATAAGATTCTCGGCCCCACCGGTGCTGTGGCAATTCCGGAGTTTGGAACGTCCTTTGTCCGCGGCATGCTGTTGGACACTATGCCGGATAAGTTTGATACTCTTGTCAAGATTTCGGGTTTTTCCCACGGTACCGCTGTTTGGCTCGGCAACAACAAGGAACTTATTGATTCCAAAACTGCCACGGTAGACGAAGTCATAGCCTGCCGAGACGACATCATGCTCTATCTGATTTCCATGGGCATGGACGAGATGAAGGCTTTCAAGATTATGGAAGCCGTCCGAAAAGGCAAAGGTCTGACCTCCGACTGGGAAAACGATATGAGGGACATCAATGTGCCTGAATGGTACATAACCTCCTGCAACACCATGCAGTATCTGTTCCCGAAAGCCCACGCTGTGGCCTACGTCGTTATGGCGTTCCGAATTGCATGGTTCAAGGTGCATCGTCCTCTGGATTTCTATGCTGCGTATTTTTCCAAGAGAGCACCGGCATTTGATGGTATTGAGATGACCCAGGGCAAAAAGCACGTTGTTGAAATGATAGAAAAAATCAGCAGCGATCCCAATGCTTCCGCCAACGACAAGGACAAGCTCACCACCCTTGAGGTTTGCTACGAGTTTTATCTTCGTGGATTTACCTTTGAACCCATGGATATATATAAGTCCGATTCCGTGGACTTTGTAAAGACGGAAAGCGGTCTTATTCCGCCTTTCCTTTCAGTGCCCGGTTTGGGTGAGACTGCTGCAAGAGATCTGGTGGCAGGCAGGGATGGCAAGCACTTCATTTCCATAGAAGAAGTTGGCCAGGCATGCCCAAAGGTCTCCAAGACCCATCTGGCTCAGCTTAAAGAAGCCGGTGCCTTTGGCGATTTGCCCGACACCAGCCAGATAACGCTGTTCTGAATGACAAAACAGACGCTGAAAACGACATTTCAGCGTCTGTTTTTAGGTTTTTATCGGTTTGCTGTTTACATGAAAAAATAACCATGATAGACTTTATTCATACAAACCGATTGACATACCAAACAAAGAAAGGAGCATTGCAATGAAAAAGGCGTTGATTTACTCGTTCCTGTTGATAACTGTTGTGGTATTATGTACGGCAGTTTTCCTTGGTTTCTTTGTTCCTCAGTTTACCCCCCAAGACTACGGTAATCGACAGCAGCCAAATGATGTATCAGCTGCTGCAGATTATATCGAGTCCCTTGGCGGTAATGTTCAGATACCTTGCGTTGAAGATTTTGTTGAGATAATTCCTGATAAAAGCTGGACACTATATATACTTCCGATTTACAAAGGCAATGGGAATGCAGAAGTTGCAAGCGGGAGAAAGGGTGAGCCTATATCACTGAACTTTCAGTCCTTTTCGGATAAGAGACACGGAGGTTGGAGAAAAACCGAGATTATTGCCGGCGGCAGAACTTATGAAGGTTACATCAAAACCTCTGCTTTAACACGCATGTATTTGAATTATGTCGAATCATCGGGTTTGCAAATCGAGTTTGAGAATCTGACGGGTAATGAATTAAACTATAAATCAGCAAAACAGGTTATTCGTTCCATTGACAAGCAGATTTTTGATTATGGTTTATGGAATCCGGCAGATTATCCATTGAATGAGCAACTGATATGGAAAGTAATAACTATTGGCAGTATTTGTCTGATTCTGGGAATAATGGTTTTGAGTATTATACTTGAAGCATGGAAAGAAAAACGGATTTATGAGGAATATCTGCAAATCTGGAATGAGGAAAGCATGGAACGGTGGCTGGAATTGTATGGGAATTTGCCCCAGTTCCGTTCTCTCAGAGAAAGCGGTATCCGTGATGAATACAGGTATATCATATATAAGAGGTCTTTGAAGAAGATTATCGTTGATATGTTTAAACCTGTTAAATACTAGATAAAAGCAATACCTCCCATCCCGGTGCGAAATCCACAGGGACGGGGGGTATTGTATGCAGGTATGCAGCTATTTCAGCGTCCGCAGGTACTCTTTTTGCTGCGGTGTTATGCGATAGCTTTCCACAGCTTTTTGGATTGCCTTGTTGTGTGTCCATTTATCGAGCTTGTGCTGCTCAAGGAACGGAAGAACAGCGTCATACTGCTTTGCAAGGGCTGTGGCAAAGTACCACGCGCGTATCATGTTGACGTAGTATTCCTCGGACTTTATCGCGGCAACGATATCGGCATATGTGGTTGAAAAATGCTCGTCCAGATAAAAGTCCATCAGCATTTTGATGCCGAATCGGACAGTGTAGGTTTGATCGGAGCTTATCCAATCATTGATATGCGGCAGAAGCTCCTGAGAGTGTTTTTTAAAGACTTTTGGCGACAGCATGTCACACGTTGCCCAATTGTTGACGTGGGGCAGAAACGCATCTATTGCCCTCAGACATGCATCGTAATCCTTAATGAGGCAGATAAGCATACCGTGGAGATTGTTTTCGTCGTAATATCGGTGGGGGAGACTGCCAAGAAAGGCAGATGCCTCCGGGCTTCCGTTGATTTTCTTTGCAAAAGTGCGAAGCAGAGGCGTCCTGACACCGATTACCGTATCTGGGTCGACTGTGGGCATCAATTTGCATTGGAAATGCTTATATGCCTCATCCTTGTTGTCAAATAAGAACTGAGCAATGTTTAACACTATTTCAATCCGCCTTCAAAACCCACAAGCAGACCGCCGGATTCGGCATAGAAACTGCACAGAGCGCCTGTGCGCTGAATGAGAATGGTTGCGCCCGGGAAAGCGGCTTTGATTTTCTCTTTGAGAGTCTGTGCGGCGGATTCGTTCTGGCAGTGGTGGATGCGAACCTTGCCGCCGTTATAGCCGCTGGATTTCATGTTCTTGATTATTTCGGAAAGAACTTTTTCGGAACCGCGGATTTTATTGGTTATCTCCAAAGTGCCTTCGTTGCTGGCTTTGCCGAGAATACGGATGCCGATGATGCCTGCAACCTTGGCGACCGCCTTGTTGACACGACCGTTGTTGGCCAGGTTCTTCAGGGATTCGAGGCAGAAAATCAGGTGAGTAGATTTCATGTATTCTCTTACCTTTGATTCAATTTCGGAAAAAGACAGGTTTTCGTGGATAAGTTCCCGGAGCTTTTCGATTATCAAGGCGGATTCAGGACCGGTAGACAGGGTGTCCAGAACAACTGCGTCCTTTTCGGGGTTCTGCTGCAGATATTCGGCCACTGCCATAGATGCGGAATTATAGCTTCCTGACAGGCCGCTGGTTATGGTCACGCAGAATACACCGTCTGCATCATCGAAGGATTCCATCCATTCGTCCATATTCGGACAGGACGACCGTGAGGTGCCGCTGTAATTGGCCAGATCGGTGATCATACCGTCCAGATCAAGACAGCTGTCATCCACATATTCTTTTTTGTCGGTGATTATTTTCAGCGGAACGCTCAAATAATCGCAGTTTTCAAATGTCAGCAGGTCGGAGGAAGAGTCCGAGACAATTTTATACTTCATAAAATCCTCACATAAATCATATTGCATATTACTCAATCGGTTTTTAAAAAACCGATTGTATTCATTATAAATGTTTAGGTACATCATGTCAAGAGTTATTGAAAAACCGATTGACAGATAATGAAAATTAGATTATCATAAGCACATGAATACGAATTTTAAAGAATCATTTGCGGCAAAAATAGCCGATTTCAGACTCCCGAGATACAATGAACTGCCCGACATGGGACTGTATCTTGATCAGGTAACAAAATACATCAACGGTTATGTCCTGCCTCTTGGACTGCCGGAGATCACCACATCTATGGTCAGCAATTACGTCAAGAAAGGTGTTGTGGATCCACCTGTCAGGAAGCTGTATTATGCCGATCAGATTGCGTATCTGATGTTCGTCAGCATAGGTAAGACTGTGCTGTCCATCGAGAACATATCCCGGCTGTTTTCCATGCATAAGCCTGTTTATGATGCGCCAACTGCTTATAACTATTTTTGCTGTGAGTTCGAGAATATGCTTGCTTATATCGGCGGTCTTAAAAAAAGTGTTGACAAAATCGGCCAAACCGATACCGACGAAAAGGAGATACTTCGCAGCGCAATTATCGCCGTTTCCCATTATATTTTTGTAAATAACTGCTTTGAAATAAAAAAGACTGCATCGGAATGATGCAGTCTTTTAGTGTTTTGCGGAATTACTTGACGATCAGCTTGCCGCCGGAAGCCAGGTCATATTCGCCCTGGCCGTCAGCAGCCTTGGCGGTGATGGTAACACCAGCGGGAGCGTCGATCTGAGCTACGTCAATTTCGCAGCCGATAACGACTTCGGAGTCGCCGGTGGCATACCACTTGCTGCCAAGGTCCAGCAGCATGGTGGCGTTCTTGACAGCGCCCTTGAGAACGGCGGAAGTCAGGTAAACGCGCATTTCGCGCTCATAGTCTTCATGGAGAATATCGCCGTTGGCGGACATGTCGGTGAACCAGACTTCGTCGCCGAATACGGGACGGCCCTTGACCTGAGTTGCGTGAGGATCGGGGTTCTTGATGGTGCGGACGAGGATGAAGTCGGATCGTAGCCATGTCGTTCTGTGAGCCAA
>JAZULX010000129.1:0-1661 GCA_045603325.1 Oscillospiraceae bacterium
GTGGTCCTGGTGGTCCCGGCGGTGCTCCCGGTGGTCCTGGTGGTCCCGGCGGAATGCCCGGCGCTCCCGGTGGCGAAGGTGGCCCCGGCCCCGGCATGAAAGAGCCCGAAAAGGCTTACAAGACCGACAAGTGCTACTTCACCGCTACCAACGTTGCTCTTAAGGGTGACCTGTTCAACGGCACCGGCTACTTCGGCCAGAATGCCAAGGCTCTCGACGTTGTAATCGGCGCAGGCGCAGTTCTCGACGGCGCAATTTCCGCCACCGAGTATATGCACATCAATGAAAAGGGCGAACAGAACACCCATTTCACCATCAAGGAATTCTACTATCTTGGTCATGTTACCAACCGTCCCTACTTCAACGGCGACAACAAGGTCGAAGTCGTTCTGAAGGACGGCGGCGTTTGGAACGTCACCGGCGAAGGCATCATCAATGCTCTGACCGTAGGCGAAGGCTGCACATTCAACGGCAAGGCTTCCATCGACGGCAAGGAAATTGCCATCGAAGCCGGTAAGAAATACGAAGGCGTCATCGCTATCAGCAAGTAAATCCAAATAATAAACGGCTCCCTCTTTCGAGGGAGCCGTTTTTTCAGCGTGTCAAAAAAGCAAAAACTGTCATTGCGAGCCATCGAAGGTGGCGTGGCAATCCGTTTATACTTTTACCTTTTCAACAGGAGAGTACGGATTCGCATGTCAACGCTTTGCGTTGACATATCGCAAAAACCACTGTGTGGTTTTTGCTCGGAATGACACGGCGAGGGTTCTTTGACAGTCTCAAAAAAAGACCGGCTTTGCCGGTCTTTTTCGTTATATCATGCTTGCTGCGGTGTAGGCAGAGAAGGTTGCGTGGCGAACATTGGGCTCATAGGTTTTGAGCTTGCCGCCGTTGAGACCTTCGGGACCCACAAAATGGACGTTGAACAGTTCGCAAACCTTCACATCACTGTCGCCAACCACAAAGAACTGGTCAGACAAACCGGCAAACTTCATGCACTCGTCCACGTTGGCGGAGATGCCTGCGGAAATGACCACGGTGTCGGCTTCGAAGCAGTGTTCAGCGCCAGCGGCATCCACGCAGTAAACCTTGCCGTCCTCAATTTTTGTGGTCTGGGACAGGGGCTGGATTTTGATGCCGCTGTCGGTTATCAGTTCCCTGAAAACGCGCTCTGCGTGGCTCTCGTGGTCGTCCACAGGGCGTTTCTGGCGGGTGATAAGGGTAACATCCTTGCCGCACTGGGCCAGATGGCAGGCGGTTTCGGTGCCTGTCATGGCACCGCCCACAACGACTATCTTTTCGCCCATTTTTTCTTCGTTGCCGAAAACCTCAATGGGAGGAATTACATAGTCTGCATCGGTACCGGGGATGTCCAGCGTGTTGGGGACTGCTCCGCAGGCTGCAATGACTGCATCGTAGCCGCCGGCAGCTATCATTTCGGTGGTAGCGGCAGTATTCAGGCGCACATCCACATCGGCTTTGCCCACCTGACGGACGAGGTATTCCTTATAGCGGCGCAGAGGAATCTTGAATGCCATCTTGTCGGCATGGATAAGCTGACCGCCCAGATGGTCGCTCTTTTCAAACAAAGTAACCTTATGGCCGCGTCCAGCAGCGGTAAGTGCGGCTTTCATACCTGCAGGGCCGCCGCCGATAACGGC
>JAZULX010000130.1:0-2537 GCA_045603325.1 Oscillospiraceae bacterium
TGTATAGAATGTGAAGAGTTCTAAAAGAAATAAGAAAGGAATGAAGAAAATGAAAAAACTGCTTGCATTGTTGCTTGCACTGACCCTGGTCTTTGCATTGTTCGCCGGCTGCTCCAAGTCGGAAGAACCTGCTGAAGAACCTGCACCTGCCGAATCGGCAGAAGCTCCTGCTGAGGAAGTCCCCGAAGCTCCCGAAGAAGAACCTGCTCCCGAGGAAGCTCCCGAAGAAGAATTCCCCAAAGTGGATTATCAGCTGCCCCTGTTTGAGGAGACTCTTGAATTCTCTTACTTCTGGGTACAGCTTGGCGGTATGGGCGGCGGCACCATGCTGGCAAAGAGCGATGTTCCCGTTTGGAACGAGATTCAGGAAAAGCTGAACGTCAAGATCGACTGGGTTCAGAACGGTGAATCCGTCTGCAGTGAGAAGTACAACCTGATGGTTGCTTCCGGCGACATGACCGACCTTATTTACGAATCCAACTGCGGTCAGATGGGCGCATCCTCCGTTTATCCCGGTGGTTACGATAAGGCCATTGAAGACAACGTATATATGGATCTTACCGAACTGCTGCCCGAGTACGCTCCCAACTACTGGCACTATGTCCAGTCCGATGATGTTGTTCGTCAGTCCCTTTGTACCGATAACGGCACATATTACAGCGTCGGCATGATTTACGACAAAGCTCAGGGCTGCCGCGAAGGTATGTTTGTCCGTACCGATTATCTGGAAGCTACCGGTCTTGAACTGCCCGACAGCACCGACGGCTGGCTGGAAGTTTTCACCAAGATGAAAGAAAACGGCGTTGTTTATCCCTTTGGCGGCTCCAGCGGCGGCGATATCAGAGGCAACCCCTTTGCTTCCGCTTTTGGTACCTCTCTCGCTTCCGGTTTCAAGGTAGACCAGAGCACCGGTGAACTGGTATATGATGCCACTTCTCAGGAAGTCCGTGATTTCCTTGAATTCTTCAAGGTTATTTGGGACAACAAGATGATCAACCCCGACTTCATGTACATGGCCATGTTCGATATGTCCCTGACCACCGACGGCTCCAACGGCACTTTCGGCGGCATGAACAACGACGTTGAATCCTTCAAGACCAACTACGGTATGGACATTACCGCATGTCCTCCCATCCACACCCCCGATTCCAACGGCCAGCCCAAGCTTGCCAACTATGAGTATTCCAAGCTCCGCACCTCTTCCATGAAGAACACCTGCGTTGCAGCAACCTGCGAAGAACCCGAAAAGATTCTCCAGTTCCTCGACTGGCTGTTCAGTGACGAAGGCATCAAGGTTTCCAACTATGGCTGGAACGAAGGCGAAAGCTACGAACTGGTAAACGGCGAACCCCAGCTGCTGCCTCTGATGGCAGAGCGTGACGAAAACGGTGTTGGCAACTCCAGTAAGTACGTCATCGACGAAGGTCCCATCTTCAACCTTGTCGACCGTGAAGTTCCCATTCGCAGCGAAGCTGTTATTGCAGCCAAGAACACCTGGCTGAGCTATGATCCCGACGCTTGTCAGTACATCAGCCTGCCTCCCGTATCCATGACTGTTGACGAAAGCGAAGAGATCACTTCCGTTGCAACCGACATTTCCACCAAGGTCAATACCGACCTGCTGGCATTCATGACCGGCGAAATGCCTCTGAACGACGATACCTGGGCAGAGTATTGCTCCAGCATCGAAGCCATGGGTCTCGACAGACTTACCGAGATCTATGAAGGTGCTTACGCAAGATATCTCGAAAGATAAACTAAATGCATAAAAATTACCTTCCCGGCAGCCTTTTGGCTGCCGGGAACCATTTTATATGCAAATGGCTTGAAAATTATGCATTAAAATGCGAATACGATGAATAAATTGTGATAAAAACCAAATAAAATGGCAACAAGTGTGAATTATTATGCAATATTTAACTTGCATCTGCTGGTAAATAGTGCTGTTATGTAGTCAAGATAAAAAACGGCAAACACTATAAATATAATCAATGGAGTGTTGAACAATGAAAAAACAGATAAAGAAATGCGTTCTTGCCTATTCCGGCGGTCTTGATACCTCTATCATTATTCCCTGGCTGAAAGAAAACTATGGCTGCGAAGTCATCGCCGTTTCCGGCGATGTCGGTCAGAAAAGCGAACTGGATGGCCTTGAAGAAAAGGCTCTGAAAACCGGTGCTTCCAAGCTGTACATAGCCGATCTGAAACAGGAATTCGTTGATGAATACATCATCCCCACCATGAAAGCCGGCGCCAAGTACGAAGGCCAGTATTTGCTGGGTACTTCCTTTGCCCGTCCCATTATCGCAAAGCGTATCGTTGAGATCGCTCTTGCAGAGGGTGCAGACGCTATCTGTCACGGCTGTACAGGTAAGGGTAACGACCAGGTTCGTTTCGAGCTTACCATCAAGGCTTTCGCTCCCGATATGCCTATCATCGCTCCCTGGAGAGAATGGGACATCAAATCGAGAGAGGAAGAGATCGATTACGCTGAAGCCCACAACATTCCCCTCAAGATAAACAGAGAAACAAACTAC
>JAZULX010000131.1:0-4280 GCA_045603325.1 Oscillospiraceae bacterium
TTTGTTGACCCCGGCGCATATCAGCAGTGGCGGCGTGCACTGGAAAAAGACCCCGAAGTTCCCCGCAAGGATCCCCGTCCCATGGGCAAACACGCCTGTCACGCTCTGGCTTCCGGCGTTGTTGAAGTTGCTGCCGACGGCAAATCCTGCCGCTCCAGCTACATCACTCCCGGCCCCTTCGTCATGGGCGGTGAAAACTCCCTTGTTTCCGGCGGTCGTATCCTCAACGAGCGCTACGGCTCCGATTTTGTTTACAACAATGGCCGCTGGGAATATCTCCACGAACAGGTCTGCCCCGACGGATTCATGGATTACAACAATGGAAACTGGGCGCATGACCGCTATGAGCAGGCTCTGAAAGGCAACTTTACTCAGGCAGGTTATCACAATCCGCCTCCCGTTACCGATCCCGGCCCCCTGCATGTGGACTATGACATAGTCCAGACCGTTCAGAAAACTGTTTACTGGCCGGAACCCTACGAAACTCTGGACGATAACAATTCCTACTCTCCGGGCAGAAACAATCCCAACAATTTCTAAAGACTTTTATCTGCATCCCGTCGCTTCGGCGGCGGGATTTTTACAAGGAGGAATATACAATGAGCAATTGGCGTATCCGGCCCGAACCCATCGACGAAAGCCTTATAGCTTTTGAACATGAGTGCGACGTGCTGGTGGTTGGCCTTGCCCACGCAGGCACTGCCGCTGCCCGTGCAGCAGCAGAAGCCGGAGCAAAGGTCATCGGCATTGAAGAAAAACTTGCCGAACGCTTCAGCGTTTGGGGCGCAGACTGCGGCCATTTCAATTCCAAGTTTTTGGAAAGCCGCGGCGTACCCAAGGTAGATCCTATAGATTATTACAACGAAATGATGCGCCGTTCCGGCGGCCGTGCAAACCCCGGTCTTGTTATGAAATTCTGCCAGAACGCAGGCACAGCTTTTGACTGGTATACCGACATGGTCGAGGATTTCAGTACTGTGGGCATCGCTTTCTGGCCCGGCGGCAACAAGTTTGACGGTGAAATGGCAGGATACCATTTCTGGCCCGGCACTGCCCAGTTCAGAGGCGATTTCGGCGGAGGCCCTCCCGGTGGTGGCGGTGCACCCGGCGGTGGCGGCCCCGGTGGTGGACCCGGAGGTGGTCCCGGACCTGAAGGCGGCCCAGGCCAGCAAGCTGGCCCTTCTGGAAATCCTGGCGGATTTCCTGGCGGCGGACCCGGTGGACCTGGTCCCGGAGGTGGTCCCGGAGGCCCCGGACCCGAAGGCGGAGACTTCCCCGGAGGCATTCCCGTGGACGGCGAAGACCACGGCGGCGACAGATTCATGGACATCAACAATGTGGGCGTTGACCCGCTGGAAAAGGTCAAAACCGCACCCAACCTGACGCTGCTGGCAAAGGCAAACCACCAGAAAGCCAGAGACCTTGGTGCAGAACTGTTCTTCGGCATGTCTGCTGTGGATATTCTTAAAAAAGACGGTCGTGTCACCGGCATCATCGCCGTGGATAAGGAAGGCAAGTATCATCGTTATCTGGCTTCCAAGTCCGTCATTCTGGCAGCCGGCGGTTTCGGCGGCAACAAGGAAATGCTGGAAGACCTGCTGCCGGACTTCAAGGGTCTTTTCAGCGGAGATGAGGACTTCCCCAAGGGTATGGGCAGAAGCGGTATCTCCCTGAAACTCGGTGTTTGGGCAGGCGGCCGCCTTGAGGCAGGCCCCATCGCCACTATGGGCGGCAACTTCAACACCCCCAGAGGCTTTAACTGTGTCCACGGGTTGCTGTGGCTGGATACCAAGGGCAAACGTTTCTGCAACGAATGCTTCGGCGATCCCGTTATCACCGGTTTCCAGGGCAACCAGCTGAAACACGGTACATATTATAATATTTTCGA
Organism: Oscillospiraceae bacterium; assembly: GCA_045603325.1. Taxonomy (GTDB): domain Bacteria; phylum Bacillota; class Clostridia; order Oscillospirales; family Oscillospiraceae; genus SIG469. The sequence goes on from JAZULX010000131.1 coordinate 1,889, forward strand.
CTCCGACGTGCTGGATGATCTCCAGTGGGCAGTTCCCGCCCACGAGGGCTTCGACTATGCCAACGAAGGCTATGTCGGCAACGTTACCAGAGCCATTGAGCTTGCCAAGAAGGCTGGCAAGGGCGGCGCTATTTCCCGTGCGCCCAACGGCCCTGTCCGCATAGTCTGCGGCAACGATATGGAAGAACTGCTGGACAACGCCGAACTTGAAGGCGAACTGCGCGAAAACGTCAAGGCCAGCATCCTGCGCTACAACGAGGTCTGCAAAGCAGGCCGTGACGACGATTTCGGCAAGGATGCCAAGCTGCTGCGTCCTCTGGACAAGTGGCCGCTGTTCATCCAGTTCAACGATTTCAACTATCTGGGCCGCATCATGTGCACCTGCGGCGGTCTGCTGACCGACGAAACCCAGAACGTTGTGGACGATGAATTTGAACCCATCCCCGGCCTCTATGCCACCGGCAACTGCTGCGGACGCCGTTACGGACCTCAGTATTCAACTCCCACTGCCGGTCTGAGCATCGGCATGTGCATCACCCTTGGCCGTGAAGCCGGCAAGGAAGCCGCAAAATAAGAGTTTTGCCCTCCTGCGTAAGCAGGAGGGCAGTTTTATTATTCGGAATATTTCAGCGCAATGCCTACCGACCTTGTGTCGATATTGCCAAAGATTTCGTCGATTATGGTATAGGTGACAGTATAAATAAAATCATCGGTCACGTTTTCCTTAACAGTAAACTTGTAGTAGTACTTGCCGTCGTCTTCTATCAGCTCATGATCCACAAATTCACCGCCGGAGTCCTCTGTCAGGGTGCTTTCACCGTGGATATATCCGGGGCAGGGCTGAATGATCGTGTTATAAAACACTCTTTCTGACGGGCTGTACGCCGCCTCTGTTCCCAGAAAGCTAATACCCGGCAAGGTGGGATCGGCGCAGAAACAGCATTCGGGAATATGGTCGCCTGCAGCGGAACCGCCGCCGGCAGTCCTGCTGGAAGCCTGGGTTATAAGACCATCAACATGGTTTCCGGTGGAAACCACGGTGGACAATTCGGAAATTTCCTGCTCGGGAGTCTCTTCGATTATGGGGACGGCTGCAGGTGACGCCTCAGTGGTGGAGATGGGAGAGGGAGTTTCGGCAGGTTTCGGAGCCTCAGCAGGCACAGGAGTTGTTTCGACAGCTTCTTCAACCGCCTGAACAGCTGGCTCGGGTTCTTCGGTGTGTGGCAAATTGAATGCAATACCGGCAACGACTGCTGCAGCAGCTGCGATGGCTGCCAGCTTAACATACAGTTTCCGGCTTTTTTGCGGTATAATTGCCACAGGCTGCTTTTCAATCTGATCGGCAAGACATTCCGGACAGAACGAAGCGTTGTCCGGCAGCGCAGCACCGCAGTTTCTGCATGGCTTGCTCACAGGAATCCCCCCCTTCCAATGATGTACCCAAAGTGTAATACAAACCAGCCCCAAATGCAAGACGTACCCTATTCCATAATTGATACCTGATATCAAAAAATGATCATGGACTTGTTTGCAGGCGAAGATATAAAATAATATCAAGAAAATATGAAAGGAAGATGCTGTATGGTCACAAAAGAACAGATAGATATTCTCGAACAGCAGACCAACGAGTATTTTATGAAATCCCGCAAGGTGGGTTTCGAGATCGAAAACCGCCAGGAAGAGCTGGACGGTATCCTGTTGGCTTACAAAGGCATGAACGATGCTTCAGCCCAGGTTCTGCGACACTATTTCCTCAACGGAGGTAATGTAAGATGACAGACGAAAGAAGACTTTTATACCTCCACAAGCTCCTGCACGAAGATGCCAAGCACCGTCAGGACGACCTTAAAGACGTTCAGACAGAGCAGGTGGCTGCCATGAAGCAGCTGCTGGCATCCCTGGCAATCGAAGACGACTTTGCAGCATTCTGCAAATCCCAGAACGCCGATTTTCTGGCATGTCCGCCCAACACCTGCCCCACCGGGGAAGAATGTGCCGCTCTGGCAGCCCTTGAGGTTTCTGCTCTGGGATTTCCCTGCATCCGCTTTGCCGACAACGGAAAAAGCGCCATGGGTATGTGGCTCGCCGAAACAAAAGACGGCACCAAAGCCATAGCCGCAGAGTTCCTGCCCTGGGGTGACGAGTGGAAACTGTGGAAGCTGATCCTCGACCCAACTACAGATAACCTTCCCGCTCAACCCTATGAGCGCAAATATCCCGATCCCAAAGAAAAACCCGTCGAAAGACCTGCCTTTGGCGGCCCTGGCGGACCTCCTCCCGGCGGTCCCGGTGGTCCAGGAGGTCCTCCCGCTGGAGATGCACCCGGCGGTCCCGGTGGTCCCGGTGGCCCAGGCCAGCAAGCTGGCCCTTCTGGAAATCCTGGCGGATTTCC
>JAZULX010000132.1:0-3150 GCA_045603325.1 Oscillospiraceae bacterium
GTGCTGTTGTTTACATAGCCGGGCTGTACGCCAAGATGGTTGATATCGCCTTCGTTCATAACAACGTCAGCAACAGCGTAGCAGCGGAAGTTGCTGTCGGCAGCCTGTTCGTTCATGTTGCTCATGTCCTGAATGCCGCCATACCAGAAACCTGTTTCGTTATTGAGAACAGTGGTGAAATCGGTCAGACGATCGCCGGTAAGATTTACAAACTGATCCCAGATAAGGCCTTCGGAATACCACTGATTCAGCATCATCATATAATCCTTGTAGCCGGGTTCCTGAATACCGTATTTCAGTTCGCCGTCAACCTGGAACCAACCGTCGGTTACGCCGTAACCTGCCAGCAGGCAGTTGTCGCCGGGAGTACCGTCGGAAGGAATGATAATAGCAGCGTCTGCGCCTTTGTCTACCTTGAAAGCAGTGAGCACTTCGTGGAGCTGGTCATAGGTCTTGGGGGCTTCCATGCCCAGATCATCCAGCCAGTCCTGACGTATAAGTGCGCCGGAGTCGGCAGGCTTGGATTCGGTGTACAGGCTCATGAAGCAGCCCATCTTACCGCCGGCAGTCAGTGCGTCGTCCATAATGGAGGGATCCATGTTCAGAGCTGCCACATAGTTGGGCATCTTTTCCTGAGCAAGGGGCCAGAGGTCGATGATAACCTCGTCCTCGATTGCCAGATCAAGGCCGCCGTTATAGCTGCTCATGCCGTTGATAATGTCGCAGTAGTCGCCGGAAGCGATCATCAGATTGAACTGTTCGGTTTCAGCAAATGCAGAAACAACAATGCCGTCGAGGTGGATATTTGTGCGGCGTTCCATTTCCTGATAAACCGCAAAGTCACTGATTTCCTTAACGATCTCACTGAGGTCGGGAGATACGCCGGTCCACAGGGTGTAGGTCATGGTCTCGTCGACGATGGGAAGTTCGATGGTCAGATCTACTTCTTCGGGTTCTTCGGGAATTTCCTCAGGAGCCTCTTCGGGAGCTTCTGCAGGAGCTTCTTCGGGTTCTGCTGCTTCTTCCTGAACGGGAGCTTCTTCCTGAACAGGAGCAGACTCTTCGGGCGTTGCTTCAGGAGCTTCGGTTTTGGAAGAACATGCTGCCGTTGTCAGAAGAAGTGCCAAAGTCAGGATTATTCCCAATACTCTTTTTTTCATATTCCTTTCTCCTTTTTGGGTATTTATAGAACTAAATAAATAATACCACAACTTCTGCTTTTCACTTATATCATAAATGTAAATCCGCACATCAAATAGGCGAGTTTTCAGCCTCTTTTTTTGCTGCAATCATTATTTGTCCAACGTATTTTTGAGCATTAACACCCACCGTAACCCTGATTCACCGACAAGACACCGCTGTATTTTTTCAGAAAATTCTTCAAAAACATAGAAATACATCGCATTTTCAAGCAAAGTTTTATTGATTTCGCAAATTCACACATATTGTGCCCATGTAGACGTAACTACCACATAAACCCCCATATTTGCCGTTTATGCATTGGCAATGAATTCTTGCATCTCCTTGTCAAAAAATCCCAAATCACGGTATCACAGGAGTTTTACACATTTTCCACAGGGTTTTCCACACTTTTTTCTTTTCCATAAAATGGTGTTTCTGCATGGTAAGTTTACATAAATTAATTGCCAAAAATTACGTTTAAAAACTCATGAATTTGCACTGCTTACGATGGTGCTGGTAACGGTTTTTTACTTCGTCTACACAGCTGTTTTCAGCTGAGAAAAACAGTCACATCTTCCATGTCAAACTGGTCATGAAGCGCAAGATTTATGCCGTATCCCACCAATGACGACAATTCTCTGACACCTGCGTCTATATCCTTTGGTGTTACGATAAGCGGCTCCTGCTCAGCGTCAGGCAGCTGCACCCCGAGTCTTTCTGCCACATCAGCTTCCAGCGTCCACGCATCCAAAACCGTTGGCACGCCTATTGCTATCACGGGAACACCGAGGGTTTCACGATTGAATGCAGCTCTGCTGTTGCCCACACCTGAACCGGGTGTAATTCCCGTGTCTGCCAGCTGTACTGTGCAGCAAAGTCTTTTGGCAGAAGCAGCTGCCAGTGCATCCACCACGATGATTCTATCGGGACCGGAACGCTGGACCACTCCCCTGACAACTTCTGCGCTTTCAAGTCCCGTTGTGCCAAGCACACCGGGCGCTATGGCGCTTACACGTCTCATTGTGCCGAAATATTGCGGCAGTCGTTCCGTCAGATGTCTTGTTATCATGGTGCTTTCCAGTGTTTTGGGGCCTATGGCGTCCGGTGTTATGGCACTGTTGCCGAGTCCGACCACCAGTACCGAATCTTTTTTGTCCAGCTGAAGCAGCGTTTTCAGTTCCCCTGCCAAAACATTGATGGCACGTTCAAAACCGTCCGGTGAACGTCGTCTTGAATTGCCCAGGTCGATGGTCACATACTTTCCCCGGGGCTTGCCAAGTTCCTGTTCCCCCTCATCGTCCAGAATTTCCACAGTGGTCACCGTGTATCCCATTCTCTGGCATTCGGTGGCTTTCACTCCCGAAAGCTGCGTTGTCTCACCCGCACTTTGCTGCCACAGTTCCTTTGCCTCAAGCGCAAGATCGGTCCTTTTTGCCCTCATGTTCCCATCCTCTTCCCGAAAAATTGATTATTTACAAAAAAGTATCTCCATATTTGTTTTTTTCTTTCATTTTTTCAAAAAAAGTTGTTGATTTTTTCAGACTTTGATGGTAGAATACTATCTTGCTGAGACCAGATAGGTCTTAAATACAACGCTATTGGAGGAGGTGTCTAAATGCCCAATATCAAATCTGCAAAGAAGCGAGTTGAAGTGGCAAAGGTCAATGCCGCAAGAAACAGAATAGCAAAGTCCGTTTTGAAGACTTCCATCAAGAAGTTTGACGCTGCGGTGGCCGAAGGCAACCGTGAAATGGCCGATAGCGCTTACAGAGCTGCTGTTAAAACCATCGACCGTTCTGTTAGCAAAGGCATTCTGCACAAGAATACCGCCGCTCGCAAAAAGAGCAGCCTTACCTTGAAGCTCAACGCAATGTAATTTAGCTGCTGATCGGAGCCTGGAACAAGTTTCCATGGCTCGGTGTTTTTCTTTTTTTTTTTTAATTAAAAAAAAAAAAAAAGGAACCCTTT
>JAZULX010000133.1:0-6636 GCA_045603325.1 Oscillospiraceae bacterium
TGACGATCATAAAATGAACGTCCTCGCCGTACTTTTCGTAAGCGTCGTCAAAGTCGGGCATTTCGCTTTTGCATGGGCCGCACCAGCTTGCCCAGAAGTTCACAACCACGGGCTTGCCTATCATGTCTGCCAGGCTTACGGAGTTGCCATCGATGTCGTACACGGTGAAATCAGGAGCAGCGTTAAGTTCGGTTTCGTCATAGCTGGGGGCGGAAGTTTCGTAGACCGGTCCCTGGGGCTGGGTTTGAGAAGCCAGCCGGTCGGCATCCATTTTCAGACTCAAACTGCTGTACAGCAGGTACGCGCCACCAATGAGCAGCACGAAAATCAACACGATGGCGATAACTACTTTTTTGTTGGTCATGGTTACCTCCTAACTCAGAACTGCCAGCAGTCGGCCTATGGTGCCGGTAGCCATCAGAACGCCGATAAGCACCAGCAGACTGCCGCAGATGATGTTGATAACATTGTAATGGGACTTAATGAAGTTGAAAGCGGTTTTCAGCTTGTCTATCAACACTGCGCTGAGGATGAAAGGAATACCCAGCCCCAGTGAGTAGCACAGCAGCATCAGCATACCCACAAGAACCTGCCCCTGCTGGGATGCCAGCAGCAGAGCAGAGCCAAGAAATGCACCTACACAGGGAGTCCAGCCGAGGGAGAATATGATGCCGAACACCATAGAGGAAACGAAACCGGGATTTTTGGTATTGAAGCCGCCTTTGATGCCTTTGAACAGCTGCAGCTTGAAAACGCCCAGAAAGTTCAAACCAAAGAATATGACCACAAGGCCGGACACGATGTTGACGGCGGTCTGATATTTCGACAAAAAGCTGCCGAGAGTGCCTGCCAGTGCGCCCATAGCCACAAATACAACGGTAAAACCCATCACAAAGGCAAAAGCTCCGACCAGGGTTTTGCGGGTGCCGCGTTCTGTACCGCCTGCAAAATAAGAAATGTAAATGGGCAGCATGGGCAGCAGACAGGGAGAAATAAAGGTTATGATACCTTCGAGAAAAGAAATCAGATATTGCACAGGATACCTCCTTAACTGTTGGCGGGAAAAACGTCGGCAACCTCAGAGATGGAGATATACGCTTTGGGATCCGAATCGTGGACAATAATGCGCATACGGGCGATCTGGAAGCGGTTGACAACTATGTATACCACGCTTTTTTCGCTGTTGGAATAGTAACCCATACCGTTCATAACGGTTATGCCGCATTCAAATTCGTCAGACAGCGCCTTGCACACCTTGTCCGGCTCTGTTGTAACTATCATGGCAGCCTTTGAGCGGTCAAGACCTTCCACCACGAAGTCCACAGCCTTCAGCGCGGCGGCATATGTGACGATGGAGTAAAGCGGGAGTATCCAGCTGCCGATAACGAAACCGCAGATGATGTAAAGTGCAATGTTATATATCATCACAAAGGAACCTACGGACATATTCAGCCGTTTGGCAAAGATGACCGCAAGAACCTCGATGCCGTCCATGGCACCGCCGTAGCGTATGGCAAGACCGCTGCCGACACCGGATATCAGACCGCCGAAAATGGCACACAAAAGCAGGTCTGTGCCTGCCAGAGGAGACGCAACGCTGACGTCAATGGGCAGCACATCGGTTATGAGCCATGCGCTGATAGAGTAGACAGAAACGGCGAAAATGGCGTAGACAGTGAAGTGGAAGCCTTGCTTTTTCAGCCCGAACAGGAAAAGGGGTATATTCAGCACCAGCAGAAAGAAAGACAGACTGAACTGCTCGGGAGTCAGCTGAGAAAGAAGTATTGAGGTGCCGGATATGCCGCTGTCGTACAGCTGGACAGGTGCGATGAATACGGTTATGCCAAAGGCGTTGACCATACCGGCGATAAGCAGAAAGAGGAAGTTTAACGGCCTGAACTTTTTCAGAGCAGTCATGAATCTTTGCAGCCAATGGGAAAGGACGGACTTGGATTTTTTCATCTATTATCTCCATATTGTCGGAAAAGTTAACTTATATAATAAACATACCATGAAAATGTGAACTTTTCTACCGAATTGGATAAGGTTTGCGCTTTGTTAGCGGCGAAAAATCAGAGGCGACCGAGAGGTCAGCTGAACTGACCATGGTCGCCCCTGGACTTTTAATTTTTAACGGCTTCCAGACCTTCGGTCACATCGGTGACATGCATGGTGATGCTTATGCTGTCGCCCTCCACGCTGCCGATAAAGCGGAACAGTGAACCCTGGGCAGTTACGGTGTGTAATTCAAAGTCACGGCCATTCTTTTTGCCGTAGGAAAACACATTGACATCGGTCTTGTCGCCGATCTTCATGGGAGACATAGGCGGCATTCCACCGGGCATTCCTCCGGGGGGAGGTCCACCGGGGCCACCGCCCGGTACTCCGGGACCGCCGTCCATCATCTGAGCCATTTGAGCTATGGACTGCTCGGTCACCAGACCAAACATTTCGCCGCTCAGTTCATCGCCGTTGGCTTCGATTACCAAATGGTTTTCCTTTACGCCGCCGGGAGAATATACGCCCACCAGATACTCGCCGGCAACTTCGCCGGACTGACCGGCGATACGTTTGCCGGGGTCGAGGACAATGGTTTCATTGGTGGTGAGAGTCAGGTCAGACAGCTGACCGGAGAAAGTATATTCGGTTCGTCCCACAAGAGCTTTGAAGCTGAAGGTCTCGCCGGAAACGGAACCGTCGAAGATATCCTGAAGCTCCCCTGTATAGGGATTTGAAACGGTGCCGGAAACAACGCCGGAATCTTCCGACAGGTCAAGAAGACAGTCTCTTTTGCCGCCGGGCAGCGACAGGGTAACAGAGTATTTACCGGTAATAGACATCCAAATCATTCCTTTTCAATAATTCTGATTCCAGTATACCGCAAATTTGCGCCAAGTCAAATTAATACATGGAGATAATACCTTCATTATTCGGGCAAGTATCCATTGACAATTCCATAATCGCATTTACCGTATCCGGTTATTCCGGATACGGTAAATTACGCACTAAGTAAGAAACAAACTCAGAAAGAAAAAACAAGCAACAAAGACGACACCCGTTTTTTAGCAACGGGTGTTCGTCAGGCTAAGAAGCCAAGATGCTCCAGCAGTATCTTCAGGCCCATAAGGCACAGCATTGTGCCGCCGAGAATACCGGCTTTCTTCCGGAACTTTGAACCAAATTTGAAACCTATCGCCACACCTGCCAGAGACAGGCAGAAAGTCACAACGCCGATGATGGACGCAGCGGCGGCGATGGATACCCGCAAAAATGCCAGGGTTATGCCCACGGCCAAAGCGTCGATACTGGTGGCAACTGCCATGATGAGCAGTTCCTTGTGATCCAGCCGGAACTCGCAGCAGTCGCTGTCGTCATCGTGGAGGGTTTCGTAAATCATTTTGCCGCCGATGAAGCACAACAGCACAAAGGCTACCCAATGGTCGATGCTGACTATGTAAGATTCAAACTGCTTGCCCAGCAGCCAGCCGATAACAGGCATCAGAGCCTGAAAACCGCCAAAATACAGGGCTATGATGCAGCCGTGAGCCAAACTGAGCTTTTTCATGCTCAGACCCTTGCACATGGCGATGGCGCAGGCATCCATGCTCAGTCCGATGCCGATAAGAACCAATTCTGTGAAAGACAAAATATCATCTCCGTAAAGCTAAAACTCGATTGGTGCAGCCATTTCCGGCGGTGAAACGAAAATTTGCACGCCGTCTATATCCCCGAGAGCAGCCACTGCTGCTGCGTGTGCCAGCTGGGGAGTGTTGTTTTCCTTTGACAAGTGGGCGAGGATAAACCCGGAGGTACCTCGCTGAGCCAGCCAACGTGCCGCATCACCTGCGGTTTCGTTGGACAGGTGACCTCTGTCGGACAGGATACGCTGCTTCAAATGATAAGGATACGGCCCCGTTGCAAGACGGTTGACATCGTGGTTGAACTCAATGACTATCGCCTTTACACCTTCCATACCTTCCAGAATATTCGGCGGTACATAGCCGAGGTCGGTCATGATGCCGATATCCCCGCCGGAACATGAAATGCGGTAACACACACTGCCGTCGCTGTCGTGGGGCGTGGGGAAAGAAGCCACACCAAAGCCTTTCAGGTTGAAGGAGGAGCCTTCTTCAAACACCATCAGGTTGCGCTTTGCTTCCGGACAGGAATTCATAATGCCCATGGCAGCCTGTTTTGTGCAGAGAACGGGTAAGCTCCATTTCTTGCACAAAGTGTTCAGTCCGGAAATATGGTCGCTGTGGCTGTGGGTTATAAGTATGGCTGAAAGGTCACTTACGGACAGACCCAGCTGCGCCAGTGCCAAAGTGGTCTTTTTAAGGGATATTCCCATGTCTATCAGGATATGCCTGCCGCAGTCCGACAAAAGAACGCAGTTGCCGCTGCTGCCGCTGGCAAGGGTACAGATCCGTGCCATCAGCAGTTACCCGCAGCGTCTGTCAGCAGCTTGAAAATGGCCATTGCATGGTGGTGCCGGGGCCAGAGAAATTCAGGGTGCCACTGAACGCCGATAAAGCACTTTGCGGTCTTGTGCTCCAACGCTTCCGCCAGCCCGTCGCCGGACTTTGCGGAAATCGTAAAGCAGTCGGGAATATTCTTGACAGCCTGATGGTGCATGCTGTTGACCATTATGGAATCCTCGCCGACAACGCTGTGGAGCACAGTGCCGGGGATGATATCCACACTGTGGAAAGGTTCGGTGAACTCGGCTTTGCCCATCTGGGCATGGTCAACGGCGGTGCCGAACTGAACGGGCAGATCCTGATACATGGTACCGCCGCAGGCAACGTTCATCATCTGAACGCCCCGGCAAATGCCAAGACAGGGCTTGTCCAGCTCCAGCAGCCGTTTCAGCATGAAAAGCTCCTGACTGTCCCGTCTCGGTGCCTGATAGGAGCATTCCGGGATTTTTTCTTCACCGTAAAGGCCGGGATCCACGTGCTGACCGCCGGTGAAAAGATATCCGCCGAACTGATGGCAAAGCAGCTCAAGCCCTGCTTCATCGTCCAGCAGAGGCAGCAGGTAGGGGATGCCTCCTGCTGCAACAATGCCGTCGAAATAATAATGATTTATCCAGAGGTTTTCGTCCCCCTGATTAAAAAGCGGCAAAACGCCGATGCGTGGTTTCATGGTTTCTCTCCAAAGTTAAAGGTTGTGTGGCTCCCCTTGTCAGGGGAGCTGTCTGCAAAAGGTCAGCTTGCTGACATTGCAGAGTGAGGGGTAATCTTCTGTCCCTCCGTCATTTGCTGCGCAAATGCCACCTCCCTCAACAGAGGGAGGTAAGTAAGTGCCCAAAGAGGTCGTCAAGTGCCTCACGCTTCTCTGGGTACGGTGTCGCGCACCAGAATGATGTGGTCGGATACAGTGGCAGATATGGTCTTGCTCTGACCCACAGGGTCACCGTCGTAGGTGTAGCGGTCAACAGCGCAGTCGGAATAGTCACGTCCGTGGGCGATTTTCAGGTAGCCGTCCTCGATTTCCACGTTCAGGGTGGGGTCGAGAGCTATCCATTTATTGTCGACGTAAACCTCTGCCCAGACATGAGCCCGGGTAACGCCTTTGGCAAGACCGATAACGTATCTTGCAGGGATGCCGGACATGCGGCAGAAAGTGATGAACACCTGAACATAGTCCCGGCTGACACCCCTGGCGGACTTGAAAGCCTCGGATGCGGTGGTGGAAACAGCCGTTTCTCCGGGTGCGTAGGTCATCATTTTGTGAACCGTGTCCATCAGGCAAAGGGCTCTTGCATAGGGCACGTCTGGCAGCTGCAGATCCATCAGAAAGCTCTGCATTTCGCTGCTGGGGTTGGTGAACCGGGAGGGATAGAGGAAAATGCGGTCCAGTTCCTCGTGGATCATGTATTTGCTGCAAAGCACGAAACCCGAAGCGGTGAAACCGAAAGAGGTGTGGTTTTTGTCTATGCTGCCGCTGTAGGTCAGGTTGCCGTAGCTGTCGTAAGCTGTGCTGACTGCTGCCTTGGGAGACAGAGACAGAGTGTGGCCGTAGGTGCGCTGGAAAGGATAGGTGCCGGGCATACAGCGAAGCAGGAAATGGTGGCGTTTGATGGGGGCGTCAAAAACCCAGCTGCAGCTGAAATTGAATTCGTATTTTTTCATTTTGCACCCTCCTTACTTGGACATTATCCAGGTGTCTTTGAATCCGCTGTGACGGTTGCCGGAACTGTCTGTGTGGCTGAATTTTGTAAGACCGCCCATCCAGACGCGGATACTGTCGCAGTGGATGACATAAGCGCGATAGTCAGCCTTGCAGGTTACGATATCTGTACCGTCGGGAGACAGAGCGTCCATGGGAGCAAGCTCCATGATTTCCTGAGCCACAAAACGGCGGGGTTCGGCAGCAAGGCGTGCTTTCAAGTCGTCGAGCTGGGCTGAAGTCAGCTTGGAGCCCACCACGGAAGTGACAGCTTTGGGACCGTTGACGTGCTTGACGATAAGTTTGTCGAGATTGTCGAATATATATTTGCGCTCGTCCTCACGATAGGGCAGATAGGTGGGAGTGTTTTCCAGCAGAGGCTCTTCGCCGAGATAGTAGCGGATAGCGTCCGGAATGTAGCAGAAAAGACCCTTGTCGTCTGCCACGGCGCAGCCGGGACGG
>JAZULX010000134.1:0-2423 GCA_045603325.1 Oscillospiraceae bacterium
ACCATAAAACTACGTTTACAAATCGGTTTTTACTGTTGGGCTTTTTATCCATTTTTCTCTCACTCTTTCAGTGCATAGACCATCCGCAGGATCAGGCTATCAAGAGCTTCCTCATCCAAATAGAACTCCATATACTCTTCACCACGCACATTCTCGCCCGCGGGTGTAATAATTTCTGTAAGGGAATAATCTGCATAATCATCCAGCACGGCACTGAAAACAGCGGAAGAACAGTCTGTTACCATATAAGGCAGCACAGATTCATAAAGCGACAAAGCAAAGGTTTCGCCCTGTTCCATCTTATTCTTCAGTGCGGTCAGGAAACCGTCCACATAAGCTTCCTGGCGTTCCATTCTGGAAACGTTCAGCTGGTCTCCCACATCTTTACGCATACGCACAAAGTTGATGGCCTGCTGACCATGAAGGGTCACTTCGCCAAGGGAAAGGCTTTCATCCACGGCGCTGAAATCGTCAGTCACAGTAACTGTAACACCGCCCACCGCGTCATTGGCCAATGCAACCGCATCCATGTTGACAGCAACATAATGATCGATTGAAATTCCCCAAAGCAGATCAGAAACTGTCTGGACAACGTTTTCGCAGCTGTCTTCCAAGCCTGACCCGTACGTATGTGCCAAGGCCAGCTGACCATAATACGTTCCCGCAGGACTTCCGCCTACACCGAGAACGGGCATATTCACCATGGTATCTCTGTTTAGATTGAGCACGCGGATCTCCTCTGCCGTCTGATCGAATATCAGAAGCATAACAGTGTCTGCTGCGCCATCGTTGTTATAGGAATTGCCGGGCTGCACAGGACCTTCCTTATCTATACCAACCAGCAGGAACACCTCAATGTCCTGACGCGGAAAATAGTCCACACCATCGTAGGTGATGGTCTTTCTGGTTGATGGTTCCGCAGTCTGCTCATCCGGCCGCATGAAGCTTTCGGCCAGCTGTGTTCCGCTGTAAACCAGTATGACAAAAAGGATGGTCACGGCAACCAAAGCAGCTATCTGGCGGCCTGTTCTTCTACGCATGATCAGCCCCTGTCGGTGACTTTGCGCTTACGCATGAACAGAACTATTGCGGCAATACCAAGCAGGCAAACTGCCATGATGACTCCCCACTGAGCAGCATCGGTGCCGACGCTGTCGCCGGTCTGGGGAGCTTCAACTATGCTGTTGGAAGCGGGAACAAGAACGGCTACGGGACAGAAGTTTTCGTAAACGGTGCAGGTGATGGAACCATCGCCCTTAACGGCAACATCTTCAATCATCTGCCATTCGCCGTTTTTGTATGCAACTACTTCAACATGAGTTCCGGGCTGGATACCAAAGTCAAAGTCAAGGCAAATGGTGGTTCCTTCCGGCTCAAGGAACTCCTCAAGCTCATCGCAGAGAACGCTGACGTCAAACAGCTCTCTGACGACCATGTCTTCAACAGTTTTGCCTTCGCCAAGAGCAGCAGCGATAGATTCGTTCAGCCCCTTGCAGTTGGCAAATACGGACATACCGTTATCTACTATATCCTGATATGCCCACAAAAGCTGTTCTCTTGCGTCATCGGGAATCATGGTAGAACTCTCTGCCTCTGAAACGGGGGTAATCACAAGGCAAACATGGTCATCGGCAACATTTTCATCGTGGACATTGTAGACCCAAATACGTCCATCGGTATGAATTACTTCACCAACGACTATCTCGTCTTCATACAAATAACCAACCACTGTTCCCTCTTCGGTTTCGGTACCTACCAGAGGAGGAACAGGCTTATAAGCTATGCTGCCTGTAAAATCGTCACCCACAGCAAGGGCGGGGCATACCATGGCCGCACACAAAACCAATATCACGACAAATGAGATTACTCTTTTCATTTTTCTCAACTCCAATTCTTTATTATTCCTGCACGAGAAACTTCGCACAAAACAAAACATTTTATAAATCGGGAAAAATCAGCCGCTGGTTCCAGCATATCCAGTCCAGGGCATCATCACCCAGCCGCTGCTCGATCTCTGCAACAGCCTTTCCCAGAGTGGGCGGTCTTGTGGTCATATTGTGGCAGTCCGTTCCTATCAGATGAATACGTTCATTCTTCAATAAACGGGTGGCCAACTTAACCGTGTTTTTCTGGAGGAAGAAACTTGCATTCACCTGCAGGCGAAGTGGAGTCTCTTCCAGTCTTGAGATAATTTTATCCGCATTAAAGGCTGTTATATACCGCTCAACGTGGGCAATCACAGGAGTAAGCCCCAACCGTTGGGGAATATGGCGCAGTTCATCAAAAATATCGTTTCCCCACTTTCTCATGGGTAATTCGACCATAATGAATTTGCTGTCGCCTAAACATAGTTTTTGCAGTGCTTCGCTTTCACTCATGCCTTTATAATAGGCGACCTCTGCTCCAAGATGGGGTTTGGGGAG
>JAZULX010000135.1:0-2226 GCA_045603325.1 Oscillospiraceae bacterium
TTCGTCTGCCTTGCAGTAAACGCCGATGGTATCGGTGTCGGTTTTGCCGATTATATGCTTGAGGCCCAGCTTTGTCATGTTGGGGATGCGGAGTCCGGGCAGCAGCTGAAGTATGTGCTGCAAAGTGGCGGCGCCTTCGTCGCCGTAATCCGCGGCATTGGGCAAAGCGCCGATTCCCACACTGTCCAGAACGATAACAAGAACTTTTTTAAACATGGTATTATTCCTTTTTTAAAATTCGGTTGTAAATATATTATCATCCTTCCGGGAGAAATAAAAGCAAAAAATAAACCATTGTGCATAAAAAGAAACGAATGTCTTTATTTACTTTTTGGTAAAAACGTTGTATTCTAATATGGAGTAGAAGAACTCACAGAAAATGAAAGGAGAAACAAAATGAAAAAGAATCTCGTCAGGCTGCTTTGCCTGATAACCGTGCTGTGCCTTATGGCAATGCCTGCCGTGGCAGAAGAGCCGGTACCTGTCGAAGCCCCCGCAGGAGATTACAGCACCATGCTCATCTCCGAAGCTCCCGAAGGCCTTGCCTTTACCGATGCTGCCGATATCGGCGATGCCGATTCCGTAGCTCAGCTGGTGGAAATGGGCGCTATCGGCGGCTATGCCGACGGCAGCTTCAAACCTGCCAACACCATCACCCGTGAAGAAATGGCCAAAATGCTGGCTATCGTGGTTGCCGCTCTGGACGGCGAGAAGATCTCTGCCTCCAAGTCCACCGCTTTTGCCGATGTTGAAGGCCGCTGGTCCCAGGACTATGTGGAATACTGCGTGGCAAAGGGCATGATCAACGGCCGCAGCGAAACCCAGTTTGACTATTCCAGCGACGTCACCGTTACCGAAACCGAAAAAATGCTGCTGGCATACATGGGCTTCACCGGCCTTACCGGAACCCGCTGGCAGTCCACCACCAACAACTATGCCGACCTTCTCGACCTGAGAAACGGTGTTGTTACCGCCAATGCAGACCCCATCACCCGTGAAGAGGCTGCCATTGTTATCTGCAACGCTATTCAGGTACTTAAGGACGTTGACATCGAATCCATTATTGCCAACCTGTCCGGTGTTGCCGGCAGCAGCGGCATGGGCGGCGGCGGTGGAATGCCCCCACCTCCTCCCGGTGGCGGCGGACCCGTTTCCTTCAGCTACTCTCCCACTGTAACTGAGCTTGAAACCAAGACTTATGACGATGTAGTTTTCGGTGAATCTGTCAACGCAACCGAGAACGCTGTCCGCGCAAAGGGCGATGTTGCTGCTGTTCTGAACAACCCCACCGTTGTTAAGAGCGCAGGCGACACCGGCGGCGACGGCGCCAGCTTCTATGGCATCAACTCTGCTGTTATGGCAGCCGACAACTCCAATGTTGAGATCAACGGCGGTACTGTTACCACCACTGCCAACGGCGCCAACGGCGTATTCTCCTATGGCAAGGCAACCGTTACCGTTAAGGATCTTGTTGTCCGCACCACCAAGAACGGCTCCGGCGGCATCATGGCAGCCGGCGGAGGCACCCTGTATGCTTTCAACTGCGACGTTGAGACCCTCGGCGGTTCTTCCGCAGCCATCCGTTCCGACAGAGGCGGCGGTACCATGAGAATCGACGGCGGTACTTATGTTTCCGGCGGCGGCGGCAGCCCTGCCATTTACGTTACTGCTGATATCGAAGCCAGAAACGCAACTCTGGTGGCCAAAATGTCTCAGGGTGTTGTTATTGAAGGCAAAAACTCCGTTTACATCGAGAACTGTGACCTGACCGGTGACGTTTGCGCCGAAGGCACCACTGCTGCCGACGACGACGAAAAGAGCAACATCATGGTCATGCAGTCCATGTCCGGTGACGCAGCCATCGGCCGCAGCAACTTCACCATGAAGGGCGGCAAACTGACAGCTCTGTCCGGCAACATGTTCTATACCACCAACACTTCCTGCGATATCAATATCGAAAATGTTGAGTTGGTTTATGCAAATGACGTATTCCTCATCTGCGCCTGCAATGAAAATGTCCGCAAGTGGGGTACTCCCGGTCTGAACGGCTCCAACTGCACTTTCACTGCCACCAACCAGCAGATGAAGGGCGAGATCATTTATGATACCGCCAGCACTCTGAAGTTCAACATCTTCGAAGGCTCCAACCTCGAAGGTTTCTTCACCCGCCGCGACAAGTACCAGGGCGGCAAGGGTGTTACCGTTACCGTTGGCAAGTCGGATCGT
>JAZULX010000136.1:0-3830 GCA_045603325.1 Oscillospiraceae bacterium
TCGGTACCGGAAACCAGAACGGGTTCTTCGATGCCATCAAGCTGAGGCTTGAAAAGTCCGCCAAAGCCACCAAGATCACCGATAACACCGGGAATATAAGTGCTTTGTACCAAGGGTTTGATGCGGTCAACGGATTCGTATCCGGCGGTTACGTCTACGCCTGCGGCGGCGTAGCTTTCGCTTTTGCTGTTCTTGTTCATGACATTACCTCCCGGCAGATTTTTTCGTCTTTGGCAGCCACTTCGGCAGCCATTTTGATTTTGTATTCAGTAAGTTTTGCGGCAAGAGTGCCGTCCGACAGGGCAAGCATCTGAATTGCCAGCAGTGCGGAGTTTTCGGCACCGTTGATAGCCACGGTGGCAACGGGAATGCCTTTGGGCATCTGCACTATGGACAGCAAACTGTCCAACCCGTCGAGAGTGGAGGATTTGATAGGAACTCCGATGACAGGCAGAGTTGTGTAGGCTGCAAGCACACCGCCGAGATGGGCAGCTTTACCGGCTGCTGCGATGATTACGCCGAAACCATTGTCGATAGCTGTGGATGCAAACTCGTGAGCAGCGTCAGGGGTGCGGTGAGCGGAAATAATGCGAACCTCAAAAGGAACTTCAAACTGTTTCAAAATGTCGATACAACCGTTCATGACAGAAAGATCGCTGTCTGAACCCATAATTACAGCAACTTTTTTCAAAACTACTCCTCCACTAAAAATTGTCGGTATTTATACTTCTATATACTATAATTTAAAGCAAAACAGGCATCTTTTCAAGGAATCAAAGGGAAAAAATGCAAATTTGTATGGTTATACAAGGAAATACAAATTAATCCATCGGCAATTGGTCAATTCATTCCAGAATATTCATTTCCCGAAGTATGGAAACAAACTGACTTGCCCGTGAATCCCAGCTACAGCTTCTGCCTGCGTCCATTCGGATGCGTTTTTCTTCGTCGGAGCTGTCGTTGATAGCAGCTTCACACTTTTCGATGAACTCATCGGCGGTGGCAGCCACGTGGATCATGTCTTTGAACGCCATTACCTGCTGAGGTTCGGGAGTTGTGACGATGGGTTTGCCTGTGCAGAGGTATTCGTAGAATTTCAGGGGACTTACGTCTTTTGTAAGCTCGTCAGACTTGAACAGATTCAGGCAAACGTCAAAGTGAGCAATATATTTTGGAAGTTCGCTTTGGGGCTTGACTCCGAGAATACGCACATTAGGCATGGAATCTATGCCGCAAAGATCGGCTGCGGGCAGTCTGTTGCCGATAAAGACAAAGGTCCAGTTCGGCTTCTCTTTTGCAGCATGGGCAACGAAGCTGTATTCAATGCACTCCTGCAGTGCGCCGGTGAAGCCGAGAATGGGGCCAGTGATATCTTTAATCTCTTCCGGACGCTCCTGAGGGGCATCAGCTTGGGAAAACAGCTCGTAATTGGCACCGTTGGGTATAAATACGGCCTTTTTGTTGTGGGGCAGAAGCCGATGCTGAAGTCCGGCAGCGGTACAGAACACCATGTCTGCCTGCTTTGTGAGGTCGTATTCCATGGAGTCTACAAGCTCGGGATTTAGCAGACCCTTGAACGCAGAATGACGGTCGACACAATGGTAAACCAGTGCGCTGTGGGGAATGTGATCTGAGATATCCGCACAGGTGTGGGAATAAGCCCAGAGAATCGGAGACTTAAATCCGTGTTCGGCCATCTTTTTTCTCACAAATTTTGCCAGCTTTCGCTGATTGAGCTTATTGATAAACCTGCATTTGTTGAAAAATGGGATGACCGGCGGCATGGTATATGTGACGATATGGTCGTTGATTCTGTCTGCCGGCAGCTTATGTGCTTTGAGTTTTGCTTTGGCAGCTTTGTCTTTCAACGGAGCGATATAAGTTACGGGTGGGTCAAAGTAAATAATCTCGCTGTTTGGAATCCTCGACAGGATTTGCTGCTTGCTCATGGGCAGCGGTTTCCATGGCGAGGTGGATATGCAAACTATCTGGTTCATCGGTCTTGCCTTCTTTCCAGCAGCATTGCAGCTGCAGCGGTATTGGAGCTTTCCATTTCAAGCAGATGGTCAACGGCGACACGCAATGCTGCCTTGTCATCCGAAAGAGCCACAGCTCTGTCTATTTCATCTGTCAGCAGCTCTTTGGTCAGCTCGGAAAGATCCGAGTAAATATCCCTGTTGATATAATCCAGAAAAGCGCTGACCTTGGGGTCATATACAACGCCTATCAGGGGAATGCCGCTGCCTGCGGCAAAGATAAGGGCATGAAGCCTCATTGATACAAGCAGATTCATCCTGGACATGAGTCCAACCGCCATGCTTCCGGTATCGGGACGCTGAAGGACATAGCCCTTGACGTTCATCTGAGCCAATACCTTTTGTGCCGCAGGTACGTCGCGGTTGGGTTCTATGGGCAGGAATACAGGTGTCAGACCGTATTTTTCAAAAGCATAGTCGGCAGCGTCGGCAAAACAGGAGACTTTTTCGTCGAATCCCTGCCAGGGACGAAGTGCAAAGCAGATAAAACTGCCTTTGGGATCAAGACCGTTGCTGATAAGATAGCTGTCTACTGCGCTGTCGGTGGCAGGAGTGAGAGTGAGAGCAGGATCGGCAGACAGGATGATCTCCGGCTTGTCCACTCCCATAGAACGAAGCTCGTCAAGTGAACTGTTTTCCCGAAGAGTGATGATATCGGCGCAGTTGTTGATGGTCTTTTTTGCTTTTTTTCGGTTCTTTTCAACGGATACAGGGCCTATTCCGCAGCCGTACATAATGGTTTTGTTGCCAAGTTTTTTGGCGCATTTTAGGCTGTACAGATAGTACATCAATGAACGTGTGGATGTGACGTCCTGAATAAGACTGCCGCCTCCGCTGAGGTAAAGGCTGGTTTTGCGCATTATCCGCAGGAAACCGGGCACGTTGAAGGTGTGGCATGAGCGAACACGGTAAAATACGCTGGTGGCTTTTGGAGTTCGGGACAGAACATAAATGGGCATGTCCGGGTCGATTGAACGCATTTCGGCAACTATTGCCTCGAGTATTGCGTCGTCGCCTGCATTGCCTTTGCCGTAGGCGCCGCAGATAAGAACGCCGTTTCGTTTTTCGGTGGCTGCTGTGTTTCTGCGAAGAATGGTACTGTAAATCTCCAACTGACGTGAAACTGTGGTTTCGATGGAATACAGCTTTCGAGCTTTTTCGTTGAGCAGCCTGCCCATGCTTATGCGAAGCTCACTGTCGGAAGCAAGCTTTGTCATGTGAGAACTGAGGGTATCTGCGTCTCCGGGTTCAAACAGCAGACCGTTAACACCATGGTCGATAAGCAGGGGAACGCCGCCGACATTTGAACTGATGGTGGCGCAGCACATTCTGGCACCTTCCGTCAGTACGTATGGGAAGGTTTCCGACAGGGAAGTGAGCATATTTACATCAAGAGCGCCGTAAAAAGAGGTGGTGTCAGACACCCAGCCGGCAAAACACACGCTGTCGCTCACCTTCAGGGAAGCTGCAAGGTCGGTAAGCTCCTGATGCTGTTCACCGTCACCGGCGATGACGAGCTTTGTGTTGGGCAGTGAACTGTGGGTTATGGCAAAGGCTTTGATCAGCGTCGGCATATCCTTGACGGGATTCAGACGGGCTGCGATGCCAAAGACAACATCTTCGTCGGACACTTCAAAACCGATGGAATCAAAGAACTCTTTCCTCGACATTGAAGGCTGATTCAGAGAATAGTCAATGCCGTTGTAAATGGAGAATGTAGTATGAGGGTCAAAGCCTCTGGATACAAGCATATCCGCTATCGGGTCTGATACGCCGATGCGGTAGTTCAGCATA
>JAZULX010000137.1:0-2837 GCA_045603325.1 Oscillospiraceae bacterium
ACTTATCAGAATGTGCATCATTGTCTGCCCGCTGGTGTTTCTCGCAGGGTTTGTGGACTCTGTAGCCGGTGGCGGCGGTCTGATTTCACTGCCTGCCTATTTGCTGGCAGGTCTTCCTTCCCATATTGCCGCAGGCACCAACAAATTCGCCATGAGCTTTGGCACAATGACTGCCACGGCGAAATATATGAAAAGCGGACGCATACTGTGGCGTGTGGCTTTAATAGCGGCTGTTTTTGCGGTGATCGGCTCTTATCTGGGAGCAAGTCTGGCGCTGATATTCTCCGAACAGACGCTGAAAATACTGCTTCTGGCAGCATTGCCCTGTGTGGCGGTATTCCTTACTGTCAAAAAAGATTTTGGCAGCGATGAAAACCAGCTTAAAAGTTACTCCACCGCAAAATCTGCCGTCATTGCCGGCGCCATAGGCTTCGTAATGGGCATCTATGACGGGCTGATCGGGCCGGGTACCGGCACGTTCCTTATCATCGCCTTTTCCGCTTTCCTCGGCACAGACCTGCTGACAGCTTCCGGATGTGCCAAAGTGGCAAATCTGGCTTCCAACATCACTGCCCTGGTGGTTTACGCTTTGGGCGGCAAGGTGATGTACACCGTTGCCATCCCCGCCATGGCGTTTTGTATTCTCGGCAACTGGCTGGGCGCAAAATACGCCATCAAAGGCGGCAGCAAGAACGTCCGAAAGGTCATGTTTGTGGTGCTGGCGCTGCTGTTTGTCAAGGTGACAATCGACCTTTTGGGAATCTCCGGTTGACGTTGAATTCATATATTTATGTGAAATTTTAGACGCTATATCTATAGCAGTTTTTTTCATATTTCTGTTGACTTTTGGCAGAAAATGAGCTAAAGTAAACCCAACAAAATCGAAGGAGAACAGAAATGCGTAATACCGTATCCAATGCATACGAATATTATTACTCTTATTATTACTGCAATAATAAGAGTGATCGGTGATGCACGGATATTGCGAACGTCAGGTTTTAATTCGTAAATTCATCCCCCACAGATCACTTCTGTGGGGGATTTTTTGTTTGAAAGGAAGGTAGTTATGTTTTTGAAAGTTGCGCTGCTTGTTGTATTTTTCGCCATTATGATAGGCGTTGGTATCTATTGCCGCAAATCCGCAGCCGACGTTAACGGATTTGTTCTCGGCGGACGTTCTGTCGGTCCCTGGCTGACCGCTTTTGCTTACGGCACATCCTACTTCTCCGCAGTTATTTTCGTTGGTTACGCCGGTCAGTTCGGTTGGAAATACGGTGTTGCTTCCACCTGGATCGGTCTTGGCAACGCTTTTATAGGTTCTCTGCTGGCCTGGGTCATCCTCGGTCGCCGCACCAGACTTATGACCCAGCATATCGACAGCTCCACCATGCCTGACTTTTTCGGCAAACGCTTCAATTCCGAAAAACTCCGTGTTGCTGCTTCCGCAATAGTTTTCATTTTCCTTATCCCCTACACCGCTTCCCTTTACAACGGCCTGTCCCGTCTGTTCGGTATGGCTTTCGGCATTGATTACGCTTGGTGCGTTATCGCAATGGCTATCCTGACCGGCGCTTACGTCCTGCTGGGAGGCTACATGGCCACTGCCATCAACGATTTCATTCAGGGTCTTATCATGCTTGTGGGCATCATCGCCGTTATAGCTGCAGTGCTGGCAAGCAACGGCGGTCTGTCTCAGGCTCTGGCAACCATGTCCACCATCACCGCAGAAACCAATCCTGAGCTGAACGGTGCATTTGTATCGTTCCTTGGCCCTCAGCCCATATGGCTGCTTGGCGTTGTAATCCTTACTTCTCTGGGCACCTGGGGTCTGCCTCAGATGGTTGGCAAGTTCTATGCCATCAAGAGCGAATCTGCCATCAGCAAAGGCACCATCATCTCCACTTTCTTTGCTCTTATCGTGGCAGGCGGATGTTACTTCCTGGGCGGTTTCGGCAGGCTGTACAGCGATGTTATCGAATACTCCGCCAACGGCACCCCCGTTTACGACTCCATCATCCCCAAAATGCTCGAAAACCTGCCCGACGTGCTTATCGGCATAGTTGTTATCCTGGTTCTTTCCGCATCCATGTCCACCCTGTCGTCTCTGGTTCTGACTTCCAGCTCCACCATGACGCTGGACATTATCTCTCCCGCTTCAAAGGGCAAGCTGACCGAAAAGGGTCAGATGAGATGGATCCGCGCACTCATCGTGTTCTTCATCGCTGTTTCCTCCGTTATCGCCATCGTTCAGGCCAAGTCTTCGGTAACCTTTATCGCTCAGCTGATGGGTATTTCCTGGGGCGCTCTGGCAGGTGCTTTCCTGGCTCCCTTCCTGTATGGTCTGTACTGGAAAGGCACCACAAAGGCAGGCGTTTGGGCAAGCTTTATTGTTGGTGTTGTTATCATGGTTGCCGATATGATCTGCAACTTCACCGGCTCAACCTTTATCAACGCTTACTTCTCCTCCCCCATCAATGCCGGTATGCTGGCTATGGTGGCCGGACTGGTCATTGTCCCCGTGGTCAGCCTGCTGACTCCCAAGATGGACAAGGTTTCCGTAGACCGGATGTTCGAGTGCTACGACCGCACCGTTACCGTCAGAGCAACCACTGCTTTGGGTGATAAGAAATAAAAAAACAGGGAGTTGGTCATGGAATGTGACCAACTCCCTTAATGGTTTCATTGGGAATATGTGAAGTTTAAATGTCCACATTAACCCATCTGAAAAGACTAACACCAGTTACTGTACCGGTTCATTTTTTCAATGTGTTTTTCTTAGATGTGTTAATAGGGTAATCAAATTCTTTTTACCTCACAAACAGGTACTTTAATCGTAG
>JAZULX010000138.1:0-5114 GCA_045603325.1 Oscillospiraceae bacterium
AGCGGGGCCACCGGGCCCACCGGGACCACCGGGACCGCCGGGCCCGCCGGCACCGCCCGGACCGCCGGGACCGCCCGGACCGCCCGGACCGCCCGGCCCCTTGCCGGACTTCATGTTTTCCTCTTCCTCGGGAGAAAGGGGAGGACGGGGAGCGTTTATGGTGCACAGCGTGGGAACAACGGTAACGCCCTGAGCCACCATCTGCTCAATATATTCGTCGGGCACACGGTCGGTGGGCATGTGGCAGAATTCGGGCATGCCTGCTTCCAGCAGCAGAGGGATATGCTTTGCGGCCAGAACGTGAGCGCAGCACCATACACCGCGAGCCTTGGCGGTTTCAACAATGGCTTTCAGCTTGTCGAGGGTGATAAGGGGCTTTGCACCGAACATGGCGTCACCGCCGTCCACAGCGGTCTTAATGCCGTCGCAGCCCATGTCGATAAGCTCGTTTACGGCGTCCACAGCGTCCTGAGCGGTCTGGCAGCCGTAACCTGTTTCGGCACCGTCGGACATAACGTGGCTGTAGCCGTGGTACTCGGTGACGAAACGCCCGCAGGTCTGGCAGTGGGCGCATTCGGGATTCTCGATGGTGTCGCGGTAAGCCAGGAAAGTTTCGGTGGGATAGGTGTTTTTGTCGTTGCCTATGCCCAGGTCACGGACGGTGGTAACACCTGCCTGTGCCCAGCTTTTCAAAGCCCTGTCGTTGTATTCGATGGGACCGGTAACTATGTGCATATGAGCGTCGATAACGCCGGGCAGCACGGAAGCATAGCCGGACATATCGTGGATTTCGTCGGCACTGTCGAAGCTGCCGATACCGGCGATTATGCCGTCTTCCACCAGAATGTCGGCAGTTTCGCCGCCATAAATGGCGCAGTTTTTAAGCAAAGTTTTCATAGTGACGTTCCTTTCGGCCGATACAGTTTTATTCAAAAATAATTAACAGCAAAAAACGTGCCAGTATCAATTAATAGTTAATAATTAATAATTAATAATTAATAACCATTATCGAGAGACTTTATTGTTCTGTTTTAAAGGTGCGCAATGTACGCGCAGGGATAAATAATAAAAAACGTTTTGCCATTGATTGAGATATCGTTGTATATATTCGCATCCTTTATTTACCTAAGTTTGAAAACCTGAAGATGTTGTCAAAAACTATTAATTATTAACTATTAACTATTAATTGATTCTGGCACATTTTTTGCTTATTTCCATATATAACAAAACCAACACCGAACAGGCCGGTCAACAGCTTAAAAACGATACAGTTGACCGAATATCTTTCAAACGGAGGAACATATTTTGAGTATTCAATACACCGTCCTGTCACCCTGGGCAAAGAGTGATTATCTGAAAAAGTATCCAATCAATCCCCGGGTGGCTGACCTGAAAGGCAAGACCATCGGGCTTTACGCTTCGTTCAAGGAGTATCATCCGTTCTTCAACCGGGAACTGGAACGTCAGCTGGCTGCTGCATTGCCGGAGACGAAATTCTCCCACTTCACCTACATCGTGGACACCTGCGAGATAAAAAACGACCCGGATAATTACGACCGATTCAAGGCATGGCTGGACACGGTGGATATCGTTGTGGGCGTGGGTGCGGACATGGGTTCCTGCGCCCTGTATATGGGCTACAACTTTGCCGAAATCGAGCGTCTAGGCACTCCTGCCGTACTGCTGAGCAAATATCAATATCTGTCCTCTGCTTCCAAGGGAGCGGGGGCACGAGGCTATCCCGGACTGCGCATTGTCACCTATGACGGTCCCGGTTTCGTGCCCAACGACGTGGACTGCAACAAGTGGACAATCGACACCTACGGCGGCACCATCGCAAACATGCTTCCGGAGATCATCTCCGCCATGACAGCACCCCTGACCGATGGGGAAAAGGCTCCCTCTGAACCTCACGACTGGGCTGACGAGACCTTTACCGGCACTTTGGACGAGGTCAACTCATGGATGTACGCCCACGGCTGGACAAACGGCACTCCCGTTGTGCCGCCCACAAGGGAAGCAGTGGACGAGATGCTCAAAGGCACCGATCTTCCTGCGGACTACGTTGTGGCGGAACTGCCGCCTCTGAACGGCAAGGCTACCGTGGAAAAAATTGCCATAAATGGCGTTATGGCAGGCTGCCTGCCCACATATATGCCTCTGCTTATCGCCATGGTGGAGGGTATGGCAGACGATATAATCAAGCTGGAAGGCTGGACATGCTCCAACGCAGGCTGGTCGCCCACCATCGTGGTCAGCGGCCCCATCGCCAAGGCTATCGGCCTGAACTGCGACCGCAACCTGTTCTCGCCCTACACCAAGGCGGCTTCCTGCCTGTCGAGAGCCATTGGCTACATGATTATGAACATCAGCGGCTGCCGCTCCCAGGTGGAAGACATGAGCGGCCCCGGATGCGACTGCCGGTTTGGCATCTGCATTGCCGAAAACGAGGAGGAAACCCCGTGGCCAACTCTTCCTGCCGACCTTGGTCTGGAAGACGGCGACAACGCTGTCACCCTGTTCTGGCCCAGTGAAAAGCACCAGATTCCCGTAACCTCGCCCAGCGCAACTCTCGGCACCCTGTGCGGACTGTGGCACGGCGGATTTGACGTGGGCGCCATGATAACCCTGCCTCCTGAAAGCGCAAAGCAGTTTGCCGATGCTGGCTACACCAAGCAGAACATTCTGGACTACGTCAAGGAATACAACCGCCGTCCCTCCAGCGAGATACCCAGAGCTGCCATCGGCAACAACCATCCCAGAGAAGGTCTTGTGTTCCCGGCACCCGGCCTTGTCCACTCGGCACCCCTGTTCTGGAACACGGAGCATATGTTTGTGGTGGTCGGCGGACGTGACTGGGGTATGTGCTACCTCGGCGGCGGTGACCACGGCGGCCCTGTGTGCAAAAAGGCGGTTCTGCCCGCAAACTGGAACGAACTGGCAGAGAAGTATAAGCAGACACCCAATTACGTTGAGTATTAAACAGCCTCCCCTGTGCAAAGGCCCCCTTGTGTAGAAGGGTTGTGTTTGGCAATGCCAAACACACGAAGTTTGCTTTCAGCAAACTTTGGGCTGTCAGCGAAGCTGACTGAGAGGGCATCATTCACCCCTTGAGGGGAAGGTGGTCCGAAGAACCGGATGAGGTGGCGGCATTACATATCAGCGTCAGGTTAACATAACAATATCGCCCACGCTGCTTATCTTGCTCAGCACACCATCGGATATCAGATATGCTTCGCCCCGAAGCTCGGTCACTCCGTCGTGGATAAACAGCCAGCTTCCGTCGGGCAGGGCATAGAACTTCCGCCCAAAGCTGTCGCCGTAGGAAATATCCTCAAAAACCCGCAGACCGTCAAGCACTGTGTCCTTTATGGCCTGGTAATGGGGCAGCACCATAACATCTGTCAGTCCCAGTCCGGTGAGGAATCGCTTATAGTTCGGGTCAATGGCTTCGCCATCCAGTTCGGGCTGGGCGTAAACCGTATCGGCGCTGTTCATAGTGCCTGCGCTGATGCCGATGACAGCTCCGCCATAAGTTAACATAATGTTGCGAAGCCCGGTTTTCTCAAAGAACTCGTTCTGGGTGGGCACATGGCCGCCTGCCAGGATTATCAGGTCGGCTGAAGCCACCAGTTCGGTTGCCATTTCGGCGTTGCGGTCGTCAAGAATGATGTAGCTGCTTAAAGCTATACCGGCGGCGGTGATGCTTGCGTGCATCATATCCGCAAACCCGTCGGTAAAAGGGTAGTCAGTCGGGTCTGAACAGATGAACAGACCTCTGCAGGGGTTGGGAACAGCGTTTTTTAGCTCTTTTACAAAACCGTTTGCCGGGTCAAGGCCGCTGCCACCGGGCAAAAACGGACTGCTGGTCAGAAAACAGGTCATAAGTAACCCTCCTTTACTGTTTACTATTATCAACGGTCAACTGCCAACTGTCAACCGTTAACTGCTTTTGTATCCAGAGATACAGAAATTGAAAAGTTGTGTGAAAGTTTTGTGAATATTGCACGTTTGTGTGCAATTTTTGCCCCGTTTCGCCCATATATGAAAGGACTTTTTAAGGAGGTGCCTATATGAGCGGTTCGGAAAGACCGGGAATAATGATGTATTTTGAGGTTATGGACGAGGTACAGTATATGACGGATTTGCAGCTTGGTCAGCTTTTCCGTGCAATGATGAGCTATGGCAGGTATGGCGAGATTGTGGATGACATAGACCCAATGGTAATGGGATCATTCTACTGCATCAAACGTCGCATCGATCAGGATGCAGAAACTTATGCAAAAAAGGTTGAGACTTACAGACAGAACGCGCTTAAGCGAAAATCAAGGACATCATCCATACAAAACAGTAATGAGCCATTGCAAGCCTTTGCTGACGAAACAGAGCAATTGCAAGCAACGGCTGGCAATTGCAGCTACAACTACAACCCCAACCCCAACACCAACAACAACTATTACAACTACAACACCAGTGAGGGAGAGCAAAATGCAGCTGCATATGAATCTGCGCCCCCACGGGGAATGTATGAAAATGTTTATTTGTCTGTTGAAGAATATGAAAAATTGCGGCTGGAGTATCCCAATATTGACGAGAGTATCGACAGGTTGAGCGAGTATATGGAGACTTCCGGCAAAAGTTATGTAAACCACTTTGCTACCCTTCGCCAATGGGCAAGAGAGGACGGGCAGAAGGCTCCGGTTAAGGGAGCGACGGATAGTTCTGCCGTACAAAAGCGTTGGAGCAACGAATTGTATCCTGCCGGTGAACATGAAAAGGAAGCTGTAAGGCGGCTTTTCGAGATGAAGCGACGGCGTGAAGCGGAACTGCAAGGTGCAGCTTCGGAGATGTAAAAAAAGTCGTCGCGAACGATACGAAGTCCGCGACGACGTGGTGGTGGACCTGAGGAGATTCGAACTCCCGACCCCCACAATGCGAATGTGATGCGCTCCCAACTGCGCTACAGGCCCATACAGAACACATTATACTCCCCTGCCCGGTAAATGTCAATTCCGTTGGTTTGAATTTTCCCATCCTGCAATATGGCTCATTGCCCTACGGGGAGGCAGCATTGCAATCATTTCTGTTTTGTGGTATAATAACTACAAAAGCAG
>JAZULX010000139.1:0-3318 GCA_045603325.1 Oscillospiraceae bacterium
TGAACAGCAGCGAATAGCCATAGCAATAGCCCTTGCCAACGATCCTAAGATTTTGCTGGCTGACGAACCCACAGGTTCTGTCGATCCCAAAACAGCTGCGTATATTTTCGATACCTTCCGGCGATTGAACAAAGAGCTTGGCCTGACTATCGTAATCGTTACCCATGATATGTCCGTCGCCGGAAAAGTAGAGCGAGTTGTTTCCATCAGGGACGGTAAGATTAGTTCCGAACGCATAATGAAAACGGATTATCTTGACAGACTGCAGGAAGCATCCCTTTTCGATGGCATCAGCCACGAAGAATACGCTGTGCTTGACAGGGCAAATCGGCTGCAGGTGCCGCCCGAAATGCTGGCGCAGACGGGTATCGACGGCAACCGTGTCAAAATGACGGTTGAAAACGGGAAAATAATAATCACCCCACCGGAACAGTGATGGAAAAAAGAAAAAACCTGCGTCTGCAAGGATATGATTATTCACAAAATGGTGCGTATTTTGTTACCATCTGCACGAATCAGCGAAAATGTATCTTGTCATCGCTTCGTAGGGGCGACCCTTGCGGTCGCCCGAGAATTGAACTTTCAAGGCTCGGCAGGATAGTTGAAGAAGAGATGCAGTGGGCTGCTGAAAAGTATGATATCAAGATCGATGCTTATGTAATAATGCCAAATCATGTGCACCTCATTGTAGTACTGGAAAATGATCCGGAGGCATATCGGGCGACCGCGAGGGTCGCCCCTACGCTGGGAATGATAGTTGGTGCGCTGAAGTCAAGAGCAGCAAATCGGTGGAGAGACCTACAAGCAGAGCCAACGGTTGTTTGGCAGCGTGGGTACTATGACCACGTGATACGGGACGATAAGGACTACATTGTTCGTTTGAATTATATTGATACAAACCCGGACAAATGGGCTGAAGATAAGTATTTCACAACTTGACTATCATTTTATGTAAAAAGGTTGAATTCTCAATAATTATTTATTAAAATAAAAAGGATAACTTTTAAAGGATAACTGCTTATGCCTAAGATGCTGAAATTCATTATAAAGCGAATATTGGTAGCTATCCCCATTTTTCTGGGCATCACAGTGGTGGTCTACACCTTTTCGTGCCTCGCACCCGGCAGTGTGGTAGATATAATGGCCGGTGAAGGCAACATGACAAAGGAAGCTTATGAAGCCGCTGTTATTGCCCACAATCTGGACAAACCCATTATTGTCCGGTACTTTATGTGGCTTGGCAAAACGCTGTCCGGCGATTTGGGCTATTCGTCCTACACTTCCCAGTCTGTAGCGGCCATGATCTCTGCCCGAATCGGTCCGACTTTGATACTCACGCTCACATCCCTGGCTTTGTCGGTGCTGATTTCCATCCCTCTGGGCGTCATGTCTGCTTACAAGCCCTATTCTGTTTGGGACAATCTTTCCACGGTAATCACTTTTATCGGTGCATCCGTACCAAACTTCTTCATGGGACTTATCGTAATTTATATTTTTGCGGTAAAGCTTCAATGGCTGCCGTCTCAGGGCATGTATACCACCGGTGCAGAGGCTACCTTTGCAGACCTCTGCCGTCATTTGGTGCTGCCTGTTATAGTGCTGTGCGTTCAGCTTATGGGCAACTACCTTAAGCAGACCCGAGGCAGCGTTCTGGAAGTCATGAACGAGGAGTACATAAAAACAGCCCGCAGCAAAGGCATCAGTGAGTTCAGAGTGATGGTAAAACATGCCCTGCGGAACGCATGGATACCCATTGTCACAACTATCGGCATGAACGTGCCTTTCCTTATCGGCGGCGCCGTTGTAACCGAGCAGATATTCGGCTGGCCGGGTATCGGCAGCCTTATGATGACGGCTATCGAAACCCGAGACTATAACCTTATCATGGGCATAACCGTGCTCATATCCATCACCGTATTGGTGGTGAACATCCTGCTGGATGTGCTGTACGCATACCTTGACCCCAAAATTTCACTGGAATAGGTGCCGCATATGAACAACGGTTTTTTCAAAAATCTAATAAAACACAAAGCGGCTGCCGTATGTCTGGTGATTCTGGCGCTGGAACTGCTGGCAATTTTGCTGTTGCCGGTGTTTATGGAGCTTGACCCATACACATCCGACGTGCTGAGCATGAACAAAGCGCCCTCCGATGCCCATATTCTTGGCACCGACACCCTTGGCCGTGACATTTTTGCCCGCCTTGTTTACGGCGGCAGAAACTCACTGTTTATCGGCGTAGGCTCCACCATAATCAGCGTGCTTATCGGTTTGCCGCTGGGACTGCTGGCGGGATATTACCGGGGATTTTTCTCCACCATCATCATGCGAATTGCGGATATGTTCATGTCATTCCCGTCCATGGTGCTGATTCTGGTTGTGGTTGCACTGTTTGGCTCATCGGTCTGGAGCATCACAGTAATTATCGGTGTGCTTGGCTGGCCGGCTGTGGCGAGACTGCTGAGCGCCAATGTGCTTTCGGAACGTGAAAAGGAATACGTTCTGGCAGCAAAAACCATCGGAACCAGAAACTCGGTCATTTTGTGGCGATATATCCTGCCTAACGCAGTGTCACCCTTGTGGATGAGCCTGGCTTTCCGTATATCACAGGCTATGATAATGGAATCCGGTCTGAGTTTTCTTGGTGCAGGTGTTCAGCCGCCCGAGTCATCCTGGGGCAATATCATTCAGGCTGCCAACAACCTGGTCGTGCTCAGTTCCCGCTGGTGGATATGGATACCTGCCGGACTGTGCCTGATAATCACCATCGTGTGCATAAACTTTGTGGGTGAAGGCATAAGAGATGCCCTTGACCCCAAACTTAAACGAGTTTAGGAGTAAGTCAATGCCTATCCTTGAAGTGGAAAATCTCAGCGTCGCCTTTAAGGCAGACAGAAAAACTAAACAAACTGCCATCCGGGACGTGACCTTTTCCGTAGACAGCGGCACCATTCTGGGCATTGTGGGCGAATCTGGCTGCGGCAAATCCGTAACGGCTTCTGCTATTATGGGGCTGCTCCCCAGAGCTACCGGCGAAGTGACCTCCGGCAGCATCCGCCTTGACGGTGAGGAACTGACAACGCTTTCGGATAAGCAGATGAGGGATATTCGCGGTAAAAAAATCGCCATGATTTTTCAGGATCCCATAACATCCCTTAACCCGGTGCACAAAATTGGCACGCAGCTAGTGGAGATGCTGCAGGCCAACGAAGAAATAAGCAAAAAAGACGCTTGGGAAAAGTCTGTTGAGCTGCTTAAAAAAGTCGGCGTTTCAGATCCGGAACGCCGGATGAAGAACTATCCCCACGAGCTTTCCGG
>JAZULX010000140.1:0-8251 GCA_045603325.1 Oscillospiraceae bacterium
ATAGAATAAGGCCGTTCTTGACGCCGAGCTTTTCAACGAGGCTAAACAGAGCATCATGGACGCCGGATTCGGACCAGTCGTCAAGAGCTTCAAATACAGGAAGAACAGCGTTGAGGGATTCCAGAGAGTTCTCAAGAGTGGTTTTCATCTTCTTGTGGACATACATCTGAATATCGTAATCAGGCAGTTCGTCAAAGAAATCTATTCTGTCGTGGATATCGGTGAGAACCTCGCAGCGGGACTGCACCAATGCTGCTATGGCTTTAAGGTCCAGGTTGGGGTTGCTCAGACCGATATAGGGCAGAGCGCGGGCATAGAATTCATCGGCAGGCAAAGCCTTGATGTATTCGGAGTTCATCCAGGTGAGCTTTGTTTTGTCGAAAACAGCGGGAGACTTGGAAATGCCCTTGATGTCAAAAGCTTCGATAAGACCGTTGAGGTCGTAAATCTCCTGCTCGCCACCGGGGCTCCAGCCCAGAAGCGCAACGTAGTTGACAACGGCTTCGGTCAGGTAACCTTCGGCAATAAGGTCCTCGTAGGACGGGTCACCGTGACGCTTGGACATCTTGTGCTGACTGTCTCTCATAACAGGGGAGCAGTGGACGTAAGTGGGAATATCCCAGCCGAAAGCTTCGTAAAGCAGGTTGTATTTGGGTGCGGAGGACAGGTATTCGGAACCTCTTACAACGTGGGTAATGCCCATCAGGTGGTCGTCAATAACGTTGGCAAAGTTGTAGGTGGGAAGTCCGTCGGACTTGATAAGAACGTTGTCGTCGAGAGTTTCGTTGGGAACGGTGATGTCGCCGAAAACAGCATCGGAGAAGGTGGTGGTGCCTTCTGAGGGGATCTTCTGACGGATAACGTAGGGAATACCGGCAGCCAGCTTTTCGTCGATTTCTTCCTGGGAAAGTCTGGAGCAGAAACCGTCATACTTGGCAGTGGGATCGGCAGCGTGAAGCTCTTCAAGACGTTCTTTGGTACAGAAACAGCGATATGCAGCGCCCTTTTCAATCAGCAGTTCGGCATATTTGCCGTAAATGGGACGGCGTTCTGTCTGAACATAGGGACCTACGGGACCGCCGATATCGGGACCTTCGTCGTGCTGCAGGCTGCATTCTTTCATGGTTTTGTAAATAACGTCGGTTGCACCTTCCACAAGACGGTCCTGGTCGGTGTCTTCAATACGAAGCAGGAACTTGCCGCCGAGATTGCGGGCAATAAGATAGGTATAAAGAGCGGTGCGAAGGTTGCCGACGTGCATATAACCGGTGGGGCTGGGAGCAAAACGGGTACGAACCTCATTTTTGGGGATCCGTGCTTCCATTTCAGCAAAGTAATCCATTTGTTAATCCTCCGAATGGTACATTATAACTTCGATATATTCATCGTATATTCTAGATTTTTAAGCCGCAGTTGTCAAGCAAAAGAGACTTCGGTTCAAACTTTTATCCAGTATCTTCTGAATTTTTCGCCTTTGCTGTTTTCGACAATATTTTCAAGTTCTCCACCGTTTTTCTCAATTACCCGGGCTGAAGCAGGATTGTCAACATTGCAGGTCACAAGAACTTCGTGGATTCCCAGTGATGCGCAGCGTTCCAGTGCAAGAGCCAGCATTAGGGTGGCATAGCCTTTTCCGCGCATTGAAGGGCGCACAGAGTATCCTATATGACCGCCGGTTGCTAGGAGTTTATCGTTAAGTTCAAATCGTATCTGGAGCATACCCACTGGTTTGTTGTCGATGGTTGCAAAATAAGCGGTTGACGGCACACGTCCGGGCATGGGACTGGTTTTCGCTTCGGCGTTTTGTTTCATCCACAAGCTGTAGCTTGTGACGCTGTCAAAATCAGCACCGCCGTGAATTACAGATTCACCGGCGTCAAAGAATTCTTTCCTCATATCAAGGGCAGAGCGTTCCATTTTTGCGGTGGGCAGGGTGAGTTTCAATGTCTCGGGCATAATATTACCTCCTTAAATTAAAAACGGCACAAGCTGTTTTGATAGCTTGTGCCGGTGCAGCATTTAAAGATTTATCTATCTGAAAATGAATGCGCAAAGCCAAGCCCGTCAAAAGCGTGATATGCTTCAACGTGCATCTGTTCGGTATTGAGCTTACCAAAAAAGCGCATGGACATTTCGAGTTCCTCCAAATTTATTATTGGCAGAATATCATCCGGCAAAGAATTTGTCAAGAATAATTTACTATATGTTGTGGTTATCACACAAAAAACATGGGATTTATTGACTAACTATCAGTTTTAGGATATAATAAACTGGTTTAATTATGACATAAAGCTGCTTTCGTCCTTTTTGGACAGAAACTGTAATACAAAGGAGTTTATTATTTATGAAGAAGTTTATAATTCTTGTTTCCGCAATCATGATTTTTGCATTGCTTGCAGGATGCGGCGGAGATACTGCTGCCGAAGCTCCCGCACCTGTTGAGAGCGCACCTGCCGAATCTGCTGCTCCTCCTGTGGAAGAAGCACCTGCTGAGAGCGAACAGGCCAATGCACCCCTGGTTATCGGCGGCAATGCCGAAAGTGAAGATGTTGAAGCAGCTGCTCCTGCGGAAGCTGCTGCCATCAACGAAGAAGACTTTGTTGTTGTTATCAACGGCGGCGAACTTACCTTCGACATGACCATGGATTCCGTGTTCGAACTGCTGGGAACCGATTACGAATATTCCGAAGCTATCAGCTGCGCTTACGACGGCATGGACAAGACCTTTGCCTATTCCGATATCGAGATTTATTCCTGGCCTGACGGCGATATCGACCGTGTCAGCGAGTTCCTCATTTTCTCTGATATCTGCACCACCGCAAGAGGCATCACTGTTGGTTCCACCCTTGATGATGTGGTTGCTGCCTACGGTCAGGGAACCGAAGTCGGCTCCATGGTTGAATATGAAGCCCTTGGCAGACTTATCAGCTTCAATATTTCCGATGGCGTAGTTGCTGATATCGACTTTATGACTGTTCAGGAAGACTGATTTTGCGAAAGGATATGCTTTGGTTTCAAAGCATCAGATCAATGAAAAAGATAATACTGTTTTTGACCATTGCGGCAATGCTGTTAGCTTTCAGCGCCTGTGATGATAAAACACAGGAGAACGTTGATTCTCCGGACGCATCCTTATCCGAATCCGAAAATACAGAACCCGCTGTTTCCGAACCTGCCATACCCCAGACCGCCAGAAAAAGACCGGAAACCACCGATGAACTCTATTCCAAGTGGATGAGCCTCGGTGCCGTTTCCGAAGACAGACGTGCTATGCCTGTTTCCAACAGCGAACTGTGCGAAATACTCAACAACCTTTTGGGATATGACTGCAGCGGTGTTCACAGATATTATGATATTCTTCGTCAGGATGAGTATTATGATGACGTTATGGCTATAGATGCTATGGGAATCCTGACCGGTTCCGGCGGATACTTCATGCCCGAAGAACCTGTTACCAGAGAACGTGCCATGACTGCCCTTGTCAAGGCTTTTGGCAGACTTTCTGACGATGTGGGAGCAACCTCTTATTCCGACGATGCTCTTATTTCCGACTGGGCAAGAAACGCCTGTCTCCAGTTTGACAAAAACAACTGGTATGTAGGCGACAGTCTTCGTCCTCAGGACAATATTACTCAGGGCGAACTGCTCTGGATGCTGGACAAACTGGTGAACGATGTTGTCAGCGGCGGTGACCTTTCCGGAACATATTATTCCGGCATTATGGTCAGCGGCGGTACAGTCAATATTTCCGACGCGGTTGTGTATGGCAGCGTTTATGTAATGGCCGGTGCCGGTGAAGTAAACGTCAACATTTCCAACAGTGTAATTACCGGAAACATCTATATCGGCAGAGGCATCAAGAGCGACAGCGATGTTATGCCTGCTGTTTCCGTCAATTCCAGCAAGGTTGCCGGTATATTCTGCGATTTTCCATCTGCTGTTCTTATTAACGGCAAAGTTGATGAGATGTATGTCAACGAACCGGTCGAGCTTTCCCTTGGAAACGATGCGGTTGTCAGCTTCTTTGTGGCTGACAGCATTGCAAACGTATCCGGTACCGGCAGCATTTCAATGGCAATTATCAATGAACACGCCACAGGTTCCGCTTTTGCGGCAGCACCGGATGTCTATTTTGATGCTCCCGGATGCTATTACAGCGGTCCCGAAACAGGCTTCCTTGTTATCCTCGGTAAGACCTACCTTGTGGGCGAGGGCGGAGAACTGTATAAAGGCTTTGTCATGGTAGGTGAGGACGAATACTATTTCGACGACAATGGCGTTATGGCTACGGGTCTTGTGGAAATAGACGGCGTTGAGTATCTGTTTGGCGACGATGGCGTAATGATAAGCGGCTTCAAGCATGTCAACGGCAATATCTGCTATTTCGACATCAGCGGCCAAATGCTTACCGGACGTCAGATTATCGGCGATTACGAGTACATTTTTGATGACGAGGGTATACTGCAGACAGGTCTTTTCGTGTTTGAAGGAGCCAACTATGTTGCAGATGTCAACGGTATTCTCATTATGAACAGTCTTGCGGAAATTGACGGAAATGTCTTTGCCGCAGGTGAAGACGGCAGACTTGTCTCCGGCGTTGTTGAGGTGGACGACAAGGCTTACTGGTTCGACCCCGAAAGCTTTGCCATGGTCAAAAATACCCAGATCGACGATATGATCATCGATGAGAACGGCGTTATTACCAACTTTGACGGTGGCAGGATCTCCAGCGGCGACAAGGAACTTGACGCAATGCTGGACGAGGTTATTGCCGAGATATGCACCGAGGATATGACCCTTGAGGAAAAAATGTGGGAAGTTTACGCATGGACCAAGGTCAATATCCGTTACCGTTCCACCCCCATTGACCTGTCTCGGGGTTACACCGAAGAACTGGTCATTGAACACGGTATGAACACCATGGAAACAAGACGAGGTGCCTGTGAGCATTTTGCAATAGTCAACGCTTTGCTGTTCAACCGTCTTGGTGTTGAAACCGAACTTATTGAGGGCTATCGTCTTTCCCTGAATTACGGCGACTGGTCCGACCATTCCTGGGTTCTTGCCACCGTCGGTGACGGTTTGTGGTACCATTATGATGCCCTGTTTGAGTACACTAACCTTGGTGTCAACCGCAGTGCATTTGCCAAGACAGACGCTGAGATGGCTTCTCACCACACCTGGGAAGCTGAAGAGTATCATGTTTGTGACGGCGAAACTGTTTACAATGAGGACTGATTTAGGAGGTCTGTATGTTCCTTCTTGAAAGCATTAAGCGATGTGCCGGGCTTGGCAGAGATGCAGTGGTACACAAAGACGGCAGCATGAGCTATGCTCAGCTTGACCGCCGCAGCAGTGCCTTTGCAGGATATCTGCTCAGTTTGGGCAGAAACAAGCGTCCTGTGCTGATTTACGGGCATAAGGAAGCCGATTTCCTTGCGTGTATGTTCGGCAGCCTTAAAGCTGCTAGGGCATATGTACCTATCGACATTTCTTTCCCCCAGGACAGACTGGAGCAGGTTATAGCCGACGTTAGCCCCGAGGTTATAGTTGACTTTACCGGTACGAGAGAAGATGGTATTCATTCCGATGAACTGGAAGCCATCATGCAGGAATATGCTGATTTTGAGCCTGACAAGTCCGATTGGGTGCAGCCTGAGGATACCTGCTATATGATTTTCACCTCCGGCTCCACCGGTAAACCCAAAGGCGTTCCCATAAATCTGCGCAACCTTGAAAACATGTTTGCCTCAGCCAAAGATATTTGCTCTACCGGCGACGGTGGAGTGTGCCTCAATTCCGTATCCTATTCCTTTGACCTTTCGGTCATAGCCGTCTGGGTGGCTGTGGGCCTTGGAATGACGCTTTATACAATCGACAAAAAGACCACCGAAAACTTCAAAGAAATGTTTGAAGCGCTCAAGGTTTCCGGTGTGACTTTGTGGGTCACAACACCTTCATATGCTGAAGTCTGTGTTATGAGCGACGATTTCAATGAATCACTCATGCCCGAAGTCAGAAAATTCTTCTTCTGCGGAGAAATCCTGACAAACAAACTTGCCGGTGCGCTTATCGAAAGATTTCCCAAGGCAACGGTTCTGAATACCTACGGCCCCACCGAAGCAACTGTTTTTGTAACTTCGGTTGAGATTACTGCCGAACTTGCCGCTGCCGATGAACCGCTCCCTGTGGGACGTTTCTTTGATACGATCACTCCCCGCATAGTAGACGAAGAGGGGAATGCGGTGGCTGACGGCGAAAAAGGTCAGCTGCAGCTCATTGGCGACAGCGTTTCAGTGGGATACTTCGGTCGTCCCGATCTTAATGAGAAGTCTTTCTTTGACACTGAGGTAAACGGCAAAATCATGCACGGTTACAACACCGGAGATATTTGCTACATGACCGGGAATGTGCTTCACTACTGCGGAAGAAATGATTTGCAGATCAAGCCCAACGGTTTCCGCATTGAGATAGAGGACATTGAAAAGAATCTGATGAAGCTTCCTTCTGTCAAGCGTGCTGCTGTCTGCCCGGTATATGTTGACGGTAAGGTCGAAAGCCTGGTGGCATTTATCCTGCCCGAGGGTGAAAGCGACCTGCCCAAGCTCAAACGCATCAATGCCATGAAATCCGAGCTTGGCCAGCTTGTGCCGTCTTACATGATACCCAGAAAGTTTGTTCTGAAAGATTCGCTTCCCACCAATGCCAACGGCAAGGTGGATAAAAAGGCGCTGCTTGCGTCACTGTAAACGGAGTAACAAATGATACCATACGAGGGTTTATTGTTCTTTTATATTCTGGCAGCTGTGCTTGTGGTTTCCGCTGTACTGGGGTTCCTTGGCAAAAACCAGAAATACTGGGGAATCATTGCCACGCTGTTCATGCTGTCTGCCATATTTGAGCGCGGTCAGGAGTGGATGCTGATAGGCTTTGTGGTTTTTGAACTTATTGTTCTGTATGTCTACTTTGCCATCAGGAAGAAAAGCAAAAACTGTCTTGCTTGCTGGCTGTTTGTGTTCCTTTCCATAGCACCTCTGGTGTTTTCCAAACTCAGCGGAATACTGACAGGCAATGTCATTGGTTTTCTTGGCATATCCTACCTGACATTCAAATCAGTTCAGATCATTATCGAAACCTATGACGGCCTGATCGAAAAAGTCAGTTTTGCGGACACGCTGTATTTCATACTGTTTTTCCCCACAGTATCATCCGGCCCCATAGACAGATACCGTAGATTCGTCAGCGACATCAATGCAAAGCTTTCCGGCGAAGAATACGCCGAACTGTTCAAAAAAGGTGTCTGGAAGCTCATGACCGGCGTATTTTACGGTCTTGTTATCGGCAACCTTATCAACAATGTCTGGCTGTCGAAAATACCCGAATCGGGCTTTTTCCATCACTGGCAGTACATGTATGCCTACACCTTCTACCTGTTCTTTAACTTTGCGGGTTACAGCCGTATGGCTATCGGTACGGGTTACATTCTTGGTGTCAAGGTGCCTGAAAACTTTGATATGCCCTTTATCAGCAAGGATATGAAGGACTTCTGGTCAAGATGGCATATCAGCCTGTCTACCTGGTTCAGGGACTATATCTACACCAGATTTGCCGCTGTCAGCCTGCGCAAAAAGTGGTTCAAAAACATATACATGGGCAGCTACATCGGCTATATCATCACCATGACCGTCATGGGATTCTGGCACGGATTTGAACTGCATTACATTGTCTACGGCATTTATCACGGTTTACTTATGTGCGCTAACGACGTTATTGAGCACAAATGGAAAGGTTATAAAAAATTAAGACGGAAAGATAAGGCCTGGCCTGTCATGGCGCTTATCACTTTCCATCTTGTCAGTTTTGGTATGCTCATTTTCTCGGGCAGATTATTCTAGGAGGAAGAACAATGAAAGATACTTTGAAAGAACTTATCGCCGACGTATCCGGCTTTGACCCCGAAGACATCACTGATGATATCGATTTCTTTGAAGAGGGTGTTTTGGATTCCTTCGGCGTTGTGCATCTGCTTGTTAAAATCGAGGAAGCCTTTGGCAAGAAGATAAATATTGCAGAAATAGTTCGTGACGATATCAACACCATGGACAAGCTGATTGCCATGGTTGAAAACGTATGATGAAAAAAGTAATTCTCAGTACCCTTTGTTCTGTTTTGGCTGTGGTTATCCTTGTGGCTGCTGTTTTTGGGATATCCAATGCTGCTGTGCCTGAGTACACCAGCAAAACGGGATACG
>JAZULX010000141.1:0-7581 GCA_045603325.1 Oscillospiraceae bacterium
GCCCACCGGGACCACCGGGACCGCCGGGACCACCAGGACCCCCGGGACCACCAGGCCCACCGGGTCCACCAGGACCGCCGCCGGGTCCACCGGGACCACCCATGCCCTTGCCGCTCATGTTGGGGTCGTCATTGGGGAAGCGTTCAAGAATAATTCCAATGTCGGAATTCAGTTCAGAGTCGGATACGTTTATGTATGCGCCCTGACCCTTGACCTGCAGGACAGCTCTTGCGGTGTTAAATACGCAGCCCTTTTCGATGGTGAGAGTGCCGGTACCCTGACCGCCGTGCATCATAACGCCAACCTTGCGGGAGTTGACCTTGCTGGCATTGGTGAACAGACCGCTGCCTTCTGCGCACATGATAAGAGGATAGTTACCCATGTTGATGGTGCAGCCGGAGAAAGTATCAAGGCAGTCGCCGATGGAGTATGCGCCGTAGCCGCACTTTTCGGACTCGATAAGGCAGTCGTTCATGGTCAGGCGCGCGTCTTTCTGAGTGCCGTCGGTGGAGAAGGTGCCCCAGTTTTCGCACTTGACGTGGCAGCGGTTGTAGGTAACGTGAGCATTGTCGACCAGGTTGGTGGTACGGACACGACCGGTCAGACCAAGCATCCAGGGTACCTTGGTCATGCCGTGGATGTTGTTGGGCTTGTTGCCGTCAGTGGCAAACAGCTCAGAATCGTTAACAACGACTTCTGCATCTTCACGACCGAGAACTGTGGCGCGGATAGAGCCAACAGTATGGATCTTAGCGCGGTTGACAGTGACTTTAGCGTTACCCATAGCGGTGATGCCAACACCTTCACCGGTGAAGTCGCAGCCGCCGTTGCCGATGAGTTCCATCTCAACGTCTTCGATCAGAGCTTCGCCGTCGCGAACCATAACGCCGCCGAAGTTATCACCATGGGAGACGATTTTCAAATTTTTAACATAGCCGTCTTTGACTTCTGCATCAGCGTTCCAAGCAGCGGAAACGGACTGATTTTCGGCATACTTGCCGTTTTCAAAGGAAACAGCGTTTGCCATGCAGTAATGGTCAACGGAACCGTGGGTTTCGTAATCCACGATAACACCATCGATAACGGTGAGTTTAACATCGCCCACATATTCGCCGGGATCCAGATCTCTCTGAACGCCGTCGACAGTCAGAACAACTCTTTTGTTTTCGGGAGCGGTCAGGACAGCGCCTTCGCCGATGACCAGCTTGGAAAGAGACTCAGACTCAGCGATAACGCAGGACTGGGAAATAATCTTTTCCATTAAAATTTTCCTCCTTATATTTTCGGATTATCCATGGGGAAATAATACCACATAATTAGCATTATAACAATTGTTTTCTCTGTGAAGAGGAACAAACGGGGGATTGAAGTGAAATTTGACAAAAAAGGATGTCGTTTCTCAACGCAAATCCTGTTATATCGTACGGCGGGGGCTTGCTCCCGCCGCCAGTTACCCGCCGCACTTTCTGTTATCTTGCATGGAACGGTCTTGACCATTCCGAAACGGGTTAGTAAAGAATCTTAACCCTTCAGATGTTCTCCTCTGTTCTGCAGCTGACTGTACGGATGGTCAAGATATTGACAGTTTTCAACATACATCAGCAGCTTTACCGCAAGAGCTGTGCGGAAAAACGCAGACCCATCTTTGAAATCGCAGTGGAGTATCTCTGATATCTGCTTGATACGGTATTTGATTGTGTTTGCGTGGAGAAAAAGCATTTCGGCGCACAGGCTGATACTTCGTCCGCACTCAAGATATACTGCCAGCGTTTTGATCAGCTCTTTGTTTTCCTTCTTGTCCAGCTCGACCAAATCGTTGAAGCCTGCAGGCATCAGAGCAGTAAGGTCAAGGGTGTTTGCGGCCAGCTCCATCATGTGATATACTGCCATATCCTCGTAAAAGAACAGGGGAACCTGCTTGTTAAGGACGGCACCTGTCTGCATGGATATCGAAGCCTGTGTAAACGCACGACCGAAGTCAGAAAAATGGCTGAAAGGGCCGCTGATACCGGCACACAGTCCGCCTTTGGCAAGAAAACTGCCAAGTTCAGTAAGCCACTGGGGAGGCTCAGAGGAAAATAGCCGATCTTCGCCTTCGTAAAGCATGATTATGCCCGAATCCAGTGCATAAACTCGGCAGCGCTTATCGCAGGCATCGGAAAGCAGCCGTCGGGATTCACGCAGACTTTTGGTGGGGAGCAGACCGTTCAGGGAAAGAACAAGGATATGCATTACCTTTTTGGGCTTCCATTGAAGCCTTGCAAGAACTT
Organism: Oscillospiraceae bacterium; assembly: GCA_045603325.1. Classification (GTDB taxonomy): domain Bacteria; phylum Bacillota; class Clostridia; order Oscillospirales; family Oscillospiraceae; genus SIG469. Next base: position 2,271 of record JAZULX010000141.1, read on the forward strand.
CTGTTATGGCGTCCTCATCGCTGACCTTGGAATGAATCAGGCTTTCAATAAATGACTCTTCGGTTTCCATAGGTGCCGAAGGCAGGCGTGGAAGCTCATTTTCAAGTATGTTGCGCAGCAGGATACAAATATCCAACTGCTGTGACGAAGGCACACTGCTTCGTGAAAATACCAGCATATAGCCTGAAAGACTGTTTTTTTCAAACAGAGGATAACTCAAAAGCTGCCATTGTTCGTCCAGCCAACGGAAATGGTGGTCGGGATTGTTGCTGCCTTCGGCTACGGTTTCGGCTCTTGAAGAAGCCTGACGCAGCTTTGCGCTGAAACCGTAGCCGTCGGCATATTGTTCCATAATGGGGTTTATCTCTATGCTGGAGCTGTGGCTGATTATCTTTAGAGTAGGTGTTGTAAAGAAAATGGGCAGCTTTATATGCTCATAGGCCTTTTTCATCATGCTGTCAACATCCTTGCACAAAAGCAGATCGCGGCGGACTTCGGACAGGGGAGACTCCTTCATGCCAAGGTCAAACATGATGCCTGCCAGATGCATAAGCACATCGGGCAGATAAACGCCGCGCAGCAGTATAATAGAGTGCTGACCCAATATGGATTCACCACAGGACTGATCAAGTCCGACTGTACAAAGCAGAGGGATTCCGGAAAGGCGACCGTGGGAATATGCGCTGATATCGTTGGCTGTGCAGGCGTATAACGTATCGCTGCTCAGAAACTCGGAAGTGTTTCTGGGCAGCTTTTTCAAAGCTCTGATGCTTTCCGGAAAAACGCCATAGACGGTAACATCGTATTCTTTTTTCAGACAATTTATAATCTCATTGACGGAGCACAGCATCTTGAACCTCCAAAAGCAAATATACTTTCCTTTATTTTGTATTTATTATAATGGCATAGTTACAAATTTGACAACCGACAATAAGTTAACTTTTGTATCAATTAGACAAAAATGTGAGTGGATTTTATCTTTCAGGACAGTGCGATTGAAATTAAGTGGCCTTATAATTGTTGGTGTACGAAGTAATTGGAAGTACAGAAAGAATAAAGGAGGAAATAACAATGCTGAAGCGTACAGTGATTTTTGCTTTGCTGCTGGCGATGCTTATGAGTATGTTTGCCGGATGTTCTTCGGAAACGCAAACGCCGGAAGAATCACCGCAGCAGGAAACGCAGTCGGTCGAAGAGGTTCCCGCAGAACCGGAACCTCCGGCGGAAGAGCAGCCGCCGGTTGAAGAGCCTCAGGAAGAACCCGAACCGCCTGACCCCAATGAAGGGCTTGTGGCCGGTGATGAAGGCTACGACTGGTCTGTGTTTCAGCCCGTCACGGAAGAACCTGTCACCCTGACAATGTTTTATACTCAGCCGCCCATGCTGAGCGCCATTGTTGAGGTTCCTTCCGACAAAAGCTTTGTTTATCAGAAGCTTGAGGAACTGACCAACGTAACCATTGATTTTGTCATGATAAACATGATGAACGCTTCCACTGACTTTTCACTTATGATGGCGGCAGGTGATATGTGCGATATCGTAAATGACGCCACAAAGTATTATTCTTCGGCTGATCTTGCCTGTGATGAGGGCGCATGTATAGACATACTGCAATATGAGGATTGTATGCCCAACTACATGGCGCTGATGGAGGAACACTCTTTCATCTATGAAGACCTTCTGACAGATGCAGGCAGAATAGTCAGCTTTGCCAACATCACTTACCCCTTTGAGAGAGTTGCCGACAGCGGTCTTATGATCCGTAAAGACTGGCTGGACGAACTGGGGATGGATATTCCCGTAACTTACGACCAGTATCACGACGTTCTTGCGGCGTTCAAGTCTGAATACGACATCTCCGACCCCTATGTAATGCCTTATAACGTGCTGTCCCCCTGGGGCGTATTTGCGGGCGGCTACGGTTTGCCCCTGCGTGACGGTGATCAGAACTTCTATATGGAAGGCGACAAGATCGCATTGGCTACCGTGTCTGACGCATATTATGACTGGCTGAGCATGTTCCGCGACTGGTATATTGAGGGTCTTATTGGCAAGGACTTCATGTCCTTTATGGAAAACCTGCCTGACCAGTCCCTTATCACCAGCGGACAGACCGGTCTTTGGTTCTCTGATACTCCGTATATCAAAACCTATGAAAACCTTATGGCACAAGCCGATCCCAACTGTGTGCTGGATCTGGCTCCTGACCCGGCAATGCATGAGGATTACTCCGGTTATATTTACAGTGAAAATTCTGTGTCCGTAGCAGACGGCGGTTTCTCCGTATCCGAAAACTGTGAGATGCCTGAGATCGCCGTGGCGTGGTGCGATTACTGGTATGATCCCGATCTGCGCCAGTTCATCAATTACGGACATGAAGGCGTTACCTTTGAATACGACGAAAACGGCGAACCCCAGCTGAGCGGTCTTATCACCGAAAATGAGTACGGTCTTACCACTCGTCTGGCAAACGGTTTGTACCTTTGCACCAGCGGCGGTTTCCTGAACATGACCAATAAGCTGAATAACGACTATTCAGAGCTTCAGCACAAGGCCAAGGTCGCATGGGAGCTTCCTGAACTGGATCCCTCAAAATCTTCCACCTCCGGTTTGCCCGAAGACTTCAGCCTCTCCGCAGATGAATCCTCTGAAATCAGCACAATTATGGCAGACATCGTCACATACGTCACTGAAAAAGCTCTGAAGTTCGTTACCGGCGAAATTGAGCTGAACGAAACCACTTATCAGGAGTACAAAGACGATATCAACAACATGAAGCTTGGTGAAGCTCTTGCCATTATGGAAGGCGCTTACGAAAGATGCATCGCCAGTGAAGAATAAAAAGAAATTCCGAAAGTGAAAGGAGTAAAATATGTCTGAGATCAACATTGAAAAATTGGTTGACAGATGGGAAGACAGAAGAGATGTCAAAAACCTGATGGGTATTTTTGTACACTATCTGCTTCTCAAAAAGGAATCCTCTATGGTTGCTGACCTTTGGTCGTCAAGAGAGGATATCGCTTACGGTATCAACGGAGGCTGGTATAAGGGCCGTGAAGCTGTTGAGGGCTATTTCGGCAGCTTTGACGAGCACACCGCTGCGGTTGCTGCCATTCTCAAGGAAAAGTTTCCCGATAAGCTGGGTGAACTGAGCAATGAAGAATTGTTCGGCACCGGCATACTGGAACTGAAATCCGTCTCCAACTATGTTATCGAGGTTGCCGACGACGGACAGACCGCCAAGGGTTGTGCATGCCTGTTTGGTTTCGACACCACCGTGGATGAATACGGCCCCGTGTCTCACTGGATATTCGGCATGGTAGCCATCGACTTCATTCTTGAGGATGAACAGTGGAAAATCTGGCACATGCAGTATCTTGAGGATATCAATCATCCTTCAGGCTTTGACTGGGGCAAAAAAGAGGAGTATCCCTTCGAGGAGCTTCCCGAATTTGCTTCCATCAAGGGCTGGGCACCTCCTGCACCCAACGTGCCTGTGGTACTTCGTGAAAAGTACAGCGGCACCAGACCCTTTGCCAAGCTTATCGCCGCGCCTGAACCCTATGTGACCTTTGCTGAAACCTTCAGCTACGGACCCGAGGAGGTATAAATCATGGCTAAAAAGAAAAGAAAAACCTATTCTGACCTCGAACGTATAATCCGGGTATGGGATATCGAAAAGGTCAAGGACCTTATGGGCCGCCGTACTCTGATGGACGCCAACGGCGAACACGAAAAGGAACTGGCTCAGCTTTGGGTATCTGATCCCGAGTATAAAAAGACAGCATCCTTCGGCAAAAACTGGGGTTACTATGTAGGTATGGACGAAATCGAAAGATACTACGTCACCCAGTACAATGAACGCCGCAGCACTCAGCTGGCAGCCATAAGCGCAGCTGATCCTTCTGTTGAAAACATTCCCGAAAACCTTGGCTACGGTTCATTTTCCATCCAGCCTTTGTCTACTCCCCACATCATCCTTGCGGATGACGGCAAAACCGCTCAGGGCACATGGTACTCCATAGGTCAGGAAAGCTATGGTCTTCCCGGCGGTGAGGCAGACGCAAAATGGCACTGCCAGAAGATTTGCGCCGACCTCGTCAAGGAAGCTGATGGCAGCTGGAAGATATGGCACCTTTTCATCTCCAGCGACTTTATGATCGGCGCAGGTCACGATACCAGCGAACTGCAGTCTATCTATATCCGCGGCACCAGTCCCGACGAAAAGTCCTTCGGCAAGCCCACTGTTTCCATGCTTGCCCACGACCCGTCCTACACATGGGGAGACAACTATCCGCCGCTGGGCGATACATACGAAACTTATTCTGATGAAATTGGATACGGTCCCGAAGGCCATCCCAAATATGAAGACTGAGGAGGAGCTGCTAAATGAAAAAGAAACACTTATCCATAAGCCAGCGTATCCATAACGCCGAAGGCAGCCAGATGGCGGAGTTCCTCCATGCCCGTCATTCTTACCTCCATGCCAAGGCATGGGGCGATGAGGAATGGGGACAGATCTGGTCAACCAGTGACGACACTTCCTGGGCACATTCTTTCGGCCGAATGAGGGGCTATGAAAGCGTTTACTACAACAATGTAACCACCTATAATAAGGGCGGTTTCCAGAACTATATGCAGATGCTGTCCATGCTGCCTGAGCTGGGTCATTTCGATGCCCGTTCCTGCCGAGAGGTTGCGATGCATACTCTTGCCACAGATATTGTTGAAGTGGCTGACGACGGCATGACTGCCCGTGCATCCTTCCTTACTCCCGGCGTGCTGTTCAGCACTCTCAACGCCAACTTCAAGGCCAGATGCATGACACTGTGGGAAAGATACGGTTCCGACTTCGTGTTTGAAAACGGCGAGTGGAGATACCTGCACGAACAGGTCTGTCCCGACCTTGGCGGCAGCTTTGACTCCACCAACTCCGGTCATGATGCCTATGACAAGGTGGTCAATCCTCCTGCAGGCGGTCCGGGCATGCAGCCCGGCGGCGCTCCTGCAGCCGCACAGCTTGATCCTCCCGATGGTGGTGGCCTGTGGCTTCAGGACGGAGGTCCGTTGCATGTGAGCTACACTCCTTTGCTGCAGATTCAGAATTCCGTGCCTTATCCCGTACCTTACGTCACCATGGATGATGATAACACCTATACCAAGAAACGCCAGCACGAGGTAAGCTTCAATATCGACAGATTCGGCAAAATCGTGGGTGCTGTTGAAATCAGTATGGGTGGCCCCGGTGGTCCCGGTGGCGGCGGTGGAGCTCCCGGCGGAGCACGCGGCCCCCAAGGCGGCGGTGGAGCTC
>JAZULX010000142.1:0-10868 GCA_045603325.1 Oscillospiraceae bacterium
GCTGATACCCTCACCGTTATCGGATACGCTTATTTCAACCACATCATTCTTTACTTCGGCAGAAAGGGTCACGTTGCCGTCATCGGGAGTATGCTTGATGGCGTTGTCGATAAGTATAACGAGTATCTGCTGAACTCTGTCGGTGTTGGTCATGACTTTGGGAAGATGATCCGGACGTTCAAAGTGGAAATCCACACCGGAATCAAGAGCCAGCTGCTCAAACATTATGGCACAGCCGTCCAGTGCAGGCAGCAGATCAGTCTGGGTCACCTGCAGAGCAATTGTTCTGGACTGAAGTCTTGAAAGCTCCAGAAGATCGTCGATCAGACGTGTCATTCGCAGGGACTCACGAAGTATATGCTCATAATAACGCTGGATCTTGTCATCGTCAGTCAGCAGACCGTCACGGAGTGTTTCGCTCATTGCACGGATAGAGGCCATCGGAGTACGCAGCTCATGAGAAATGTTTGCAACATAGTCCCGTCTTGTCAGCTCCAGTTTCTCTGATTTTTCGGCAAAATCGTTGATGGCTGCCGCCAGTTCACCGATCTCACCGGCCTGATTTTCATTGGCGCGCTTGGAGAAATCGCCGCGGGACATGGCGCTGGCAACTTCTTCGATTTCGCGAATGGGATCGGTCAGACGTTTGCCGATAAAATAAGCGGGGATGGTCATCAACACACACGCTATCAATGCACCGATAACGAGTGCGGTGTTTGTTTCATCAAGCTTTTCTGAAAGCTCGTAGATGGGCTTGATTATAACTACAGCGCCATTAAAAACATCGTCCTCCGTATAGATCGGAGTTCCTATAACGAGGTAATCCACCGAATCGGAAGAGATGGTGGTTGAAAGCTCGCCGTCACCATGGATAGAAGTGAAAGCGATGCCGGCAACAGTCATATCTATTTCTGTCGCATCTATATCGGAATTGGAGTGAACCTCCGTATCGTTGGAAAACACATATACTCTGTCATTATTGCCCGGAGGACCGTTAGGTCTGGGAGGGGGAGGCGGCAGAGCATGGTCATGACCGCTGGTATAAAGAATAAGACTGCCGGAAGCGTCCATTGCATATACTTCGGCATCAACAAAGTTTGTTGTTTCGTTGGTTATTGCACGGAAGAAAAAACTGTCTGCAAGTGCGTCGGGATCCTCGGTGGAGGAGATGAACGACGATATGGTTCTGGCAATAGGCATCAGTTCTTCACTGCGTATGGCAATAAATCGGTCTTTGGCGATGAACATATAAAGGACAGCAGACAGGAAACTGGCAAGTATAACACCTGCCAGCACCAGTGTCAGAGTTCTTCGAAAGAAAACACTTTTCCAAAGTTTCATATCAATTACTTCTTTACATCAAATCTGTATCCAACGCCGTAAATGCTCTTTATGTTCCAGTTGGGGTTATCGGCAGGCAGCTTCTGACGAATACGCTTGATCTGGGTATCAACAACTCTTGTATCGCCATAATAATCATATCCCCATACACGGGAAAGAATCTGTTCACGGTCAAACACTCTGCCGGGCTGGGAAGCCAGAAGATACAGAACTTCAACTTCCTTGGGGGTAAACTGGGCGGACTCGCCGTTTACAAGAACTTCATAGCTGTCGAGATTGATCTCCAGATCCTGGAAACGGAGACGTTTGGATTCTTCGGGGTATTCTCTGGTTCTGCGCAAGACTGCCTTGATGCGGGCAACGACCTCTCTGGGGCTGAAAGGCTTGACGATATAATCATCTGCGCCAAGCTCAATGCCCAGCACACGGTCGAACTCTTCGCCCTTGGCAGTAAGCATGATGATGGGCACCTTGCTAACCTGGCGGATTTCTTTGGTCAGCTCGAGGCCGGACATTTTGGGCATCATCAGATCAAGTACGATAAGGTCGGGCTGATAGTAGCGGAAAGCTTTCAGGGCCTCTTCGCCATCATATGCGGAAATGGAGGTAAAGCCTTCCAATTTCAGATATTCGTTAAGTGTCTCATGGATCATTGCCTGATCGTCACAAATAAGTATTTTCATGGAATCGGACATAATGTTCACCATACCTTTGCGTCAGCAAAGGTGTCCTTTCTGCGTAAGATTTAGTATATCAATATAGAATCTATCACTTTAGAATTCTTGATGTCAACAAAATACTGCAGCAATGACAGATTGACGGATTATGGTCGAAATCTGACACGATGGTGCCGTAATCGGGAGCCTGAACCGATATCTGTTTAAATTTCCACTGCTGCTTTGTGGGCAGAAAGAAGTGCTGCATCAAGTTTGCCGACATTTTCCGCATCACCGATAACAGTTACACGTCCGGTGTAAGCATCCTCGTCAAACTCGGGGATAGAGCTTTCGGAGCCAATGCAAAGCACAACGCTGTCGCACTCAACACGCTGGATAACGCCGTTAACCTTGATTTTTACGCAGCCTTCGTCCAAAAGAACAATGCTGTCCATCGTAATGGTGTCTATTCCACGGCGTTTCAATGCTGCAAGCTGTGCCCAACGGGTGCTGGGGCCAATGTCACGACCCAGCTTGTTGTGACGGACAAGCAGGGAAATCTGACGATTGCCTGTAAACAGCATTTGACGGAGCAACTCGGGAGATTCGGCATTGTGTTCAGTGAGGAAACGCAGGGTATCTGCATCAATAGTGCCGGCTTCGGAAAGAAAAAGGGCGGTTTCCACAGCGGTTGCGTTGCTGCCGACTATAAGAACACGATGACCGACTTCCGCATTGCCGGAAAGTACTTGGCGTGCATTGAAAACACTGGCTTCGGAAGAAATTGGGAAATCGGGCTCTTTTGGCACAGAACCTGTTGCAAGCACAACATGATCATAGTCGTAGCGCAGGGAAGAGGCAATATCGCTGCCTTCCATGCGTACGCCAAACTCGAACCGCACTCCTGCATCTATGCAGGAATTGACAAGCCAGTCAACAAGTTTGAGGAAATCTTTTCTTCCTGCGGTGGCAGAAGCCAGGTTGAGCATGCCGCCGGCTTTCTTTTCGGCTTCCCGAACGGTGACCTTGTGACCGCTCAATGCGGCAATACGGGCAAACTCAAGACCTGCGGGGCCTGCACCTACCACAAGAATACGCTTGCCTCGAGCTTTTGTGGCAGACATGGACTCGCTGTAAGCATCGGGATTGGCAAGACAACTGAGGGGCTTCATGCGGAAGATATGGTCCATGCAGCCCTGATTGCAGCCGATACAGGGACGAATAAGGCTGTATTCGCCGGTCATGCCTTTATTGCCAAGTTCGGGATCTGCAATAAAGCCTCGGCCGATGGCGGCAAAATCAGCATCACCGTCGTCGATGACCTTTTCGGCGGTCTTAACATTCAGACGGTTGCAGGCAATAACGGGAATGGATACATTGCGCTTGACCATTCGGGCAAGATAGACAAAAGCGCCGGAGGGAACGTCCATGGTAAGCTGAGGAATGTTGGTTTCATGCCATCCTCCGGTAATGCTCAAAGCGCAAACGGAAAGGTTTTCCAGCTGCTTTGCAATGGCGATACAGTCGTTGATGCCGTTACCGCCGGAGACGAATTCATTACCTGCAAGGCGAACGGTTATGGGGTAGTCCGGACCTATGCTTCTGCGAACGGCGGTTATTATTTCTTTCAGGAAACGTATGCGTTCTGATGCTTCGTATCCACCGTAAATATCGTCACGATTATTGGTCTTTGCCGAAAGAAACTGGGAAATGAGATAACCGGAATTGCCGCAAAGCTCAATGCCGTCGAAACCTGCAAGCTTTGCACGTTCCGCTGCTTTACCAAACAGCTTGACGATTTTCTTGATCTCGCTGACGGTCAACTCCCTGGGAGTTTCCCGGGTAAAGCCGGAGGTAATGGCAGAGGGAGCCACAGCGGTTTTGCCATACTCATCGGAGCGGGCATAGGCACCGGGATGCCACAGCTGTGCAAAACACTTTGAGCCTGCAGCATGGATGGAGTCGGTAAGAGTGGTCATGCCGCGGACAAAATCATCCGAGCTGAGCTGCAGGACTCCTGCAGGGCTGACATAATCGGGATCCACGCCCACGGCACCAATTACAATAAGACCTGCTCCGCCCTTGGCACGGGCGGTATAGAAGTCTACCACCCGGGATGTAACATGACCTTCAGCAGTGGCGTAGGACAGGTTAATTGCCGGCATAACAAGCCTGTTTTTGATTTTTACATTTCCAATGAACATTGGTGAATAGAGCTGACTGGACATAGGTTTGCCCTCCAAATGAATTTGATGTAGAGGTTAATAAAAGAATTATACCGTATTACACAAAAAAGGTCAAATTTTCGCAAGAAGTTCATCTGCCAGTTGCGGCAGCTGAGACATGGACTGGATGCTGTATTTGGAATCTGCATTTCCGAAACCGTATTCGGCAAAAATAAAGGGGATACCGGCATCCTGTGCAGCTTCCATATCAAGGGCAGTATCGCCCACATAAACAGCGTTATCTATGCCGCACCGCTGCATCAGCAGACGGATATTGTGACCTTTGGGCATGCCGGTTCTGCCGGAAAACTCCCAGTCGGAAAAATATTTGCCAAAACCGTAATGCTCCAAAAACGTTTCGATATATCCGCTGTCGCAGTTGCTGACAATGGCAAGGGTATATTTTTTGCAAAGCCGGTCAAGGGTGCTTTCAACATCGGCATAGAGTTTACCGCCCATTTTGGCAAGATAGGGAAGCTCGATTTGTCGCTGCTGCTCAATTATCTCAAGACCTTGTTGGGCAGTAAGCTGAGGAAACATTGCTTCGGCAAACTGCTGTGCTGTCTTGCCCATGAGACTGTACAAATCATCGGCAGTGGGAGGCGTGCCAAGGTTATGCAACTCAAAAACCTCCTGCCAGGAGGGTATCAGATTTTCCACACAATCCCAAAGAGTGCCATCAAGATCGAATATTACTGCGCTGGACATAATTACCTCCAAAAGAAAACACACAAAATGTGTTGACAGATTACACAAGGCGTGTTATATTGTCAATGCAACACGAAATGTGTTGAAAAGTGAGCCATTTTTTGTTTTATTTACTTATTGTTTCGCTGTTTGCAGTCAGAAACCCGGAAAAAAGGTGACGTGCAGTACTTTCCAAGGAAAACAAGAGCATCATTGTCAGTTGTGACGAAGTGCAATTGCGGCATACTTAAATTGACCGGGCAAAAACAAATACAGGTCATCAGGAAGGGATGAGAATGAATAATGCAGATTATAAGGCTGGCAGCGGCATTTTTTGCCGCTTTCACTTTGACCATAACCGCTTCGGCAAAATCGCTGGTTCCTGTGGGAAAAACGGTGGCAGTGAAGATGTTTTCCGACGGGGTAATGGTTGTGGGTGTTGAAGAGGGGGTGGCATCAGAGCTGGAAAAAGGCGACGTTATAACTCATATCAACGACACGGAAATAGACACGGTCATACAGTTGAAAGAGATTGTCAATTCATGTGAAGGCCAGGAACTTGACGTGAGAATCAACAGAGACGGTCATTCTATTAAGACAAGCGTTACTCCCGTAACAACGGACGGCTCCTATAAACTGGGACTCTGGATAAGAGACAGCATGGCAGGTATAGGCACAGTGACGTTTTACGATCCCCAAACAGGGCAGTTCGGTGCACTCGGGCACGGAGTAAACGATGTGGACACAGGACGATTGCTGCCATTGGAAGATGGAGCAATAATGGGATCTACAGTGGCAGCTGTCAAAAAAGGTCAGTCCGGCTCTCCGGGGCAGCTTACCGGCAGCTTTGATGATATGACAGATATCGGTAAAGTGACAGCCAATACCGAGTACGGTATCTTCGGTGAGCTTAACGACAAAAGCCTGTGGGACGGTGAGACACTGGAAACTGCCGAGATAAGTGAGATCGAAAACGGTCATGCTCAGATAATTTCCAATGTTCGGGGCGACAAAGTCGAGTGTTTTGACGTGGAGATAGTCAAACAAAACGATTCACGGGACGACCGGAATATGGTCATTAAAGTGACAGACGAAAGACTGCTGGATATTACAGGCGGAATTGTTCAGGGCATGTCCGGCAGCCCCATTATTCAGAATGGAAAACTGGTAGGTGCCGTGACTCACGTCCTGGTAGGAGATCCCACAAAGGGATACGGAGTTTATATCGAAAATATGATGAAACACGGGGAAATTGTCTAAAACAAGTGAATTCTGCAACAAAACGGCGAACGAAAATTGGAAATATATACCATAACTGTATTGCAGATAATGGAAATATATGGTAAATTATCACTGAACCAAAGGACTGGTGGAACTATTGGTCAATCAAGACCACAAATCAAAATAAATTGAAAAATCAGGAGGAAAAACAATGAGCAGCGTACTGAAGGTATTGTTGGCTGACAGCAGTGAAGAGTATTGCAGACAACTGAATCAGGTTATTGAAGGCAGTGAGGGGTTTCAGACAGCGGGAATAACCGACAACGGTCAGCAGGCTCCGGAACTTATCAGAGAGCTAAAACCCGACATTGTTGTGATGGACATGATACTACCCAAAATAGATGGTTTGGGTCTGCTTCGGGCAATCAATGGGCTGGATGATAAGCCTGTTACTGTTATTGTTTCAAATTTCAAAAACGAATATGTGGTTTCTCAGGCAGCAGAGCTTGGTGCAAGGTTTTACCTGCTTAAGCCCTGCAGCGCAGATACCGTTATGGACAAACTTATCACCATCCGCGATATGAAAAAGAATTCCAAGACCATAAATGACGACGTAAATGTCGAGACGATGGTCACCGAGATAATTCACGAAATAGGTGTACCTGCTCATATCAAGGGCTACCAGTATTTGCGTGAAGCGATAATGATAGCAGTTGCTGACCGTGAAGTGATCAATGCAATTACCAAGATCCTTTATCCTCAGGTGGCAAAAACCTTTTCCACAACGCCATCCAGGGTGGAACGAGCCATTCGTCATGCTATAGAAGTTGCCTGGGACAGGGGAGACCTGGAAACATTGCAGAGATTTTTCGGGTACACTGTTTCAAATACAAAAGGCAAACCCACAAACTCAGAGTTCATCGCCCTGATTGCGGACAAGCTTCAGCTGCAGCTTAAGAAAAACGGCAGCCTTCAGTAAATCATTTTCCGGCAAGAAAATCAATGGCATCGGAAACAGCAGATATCTGCTCATCAGTTAAAGGCTTGCCTGCGTTCTGATGGTCAAAACTGCGGCAGAAAGCGGTGACAGCATCGGTGATGCGATCAAAATATGAATCCTGCAGCTTGTGAAGATCGGCAGAAAGCTGGGCATAGAGAGCCTCGCTGAGTTCTTCCTTGCCAACCTGGAGCAGTTTGCCGAAATGAGAAAGACAAAAATACTCCTGAAGACGGAGCTTTTCCCGGAAAGCTTCGTCTTTTTTATACATGTAAATCAGATTTGAGACATACTGCTTTTCAAACATGGCAGCCCGGGAACAGACATAACAGCTGGAAGCCGCAGACTGAACACGCATACCTGAATCGTCGGTATCGTTCTTTTTGAATTTTGAAAGTTTGCCGGTTTTTATCTCTGACGGTACAACACGTTCCCTGACCGCAGGAAGCCGGCTTTCCAGCATGAGAGCAAGGCTCAGCCTGTTTTTCATTGCGCTCATTTTATCGTAATGAGCACGGCAAAAACCCAGCCGGTTGGTTTCAATACGCACATCCGGTTCCATCATTGCAGCGCCCATTATGTACTCAAGACTGCTCTTTTCGAGATCTGCAGCCAGGGAACAAAGGGGACATCCGGATTTTTTGTCAAAGGCTTCGTTGATGGGTATTGTGTAAATTTTTTCCTCCATATTGAAAGGCGCCTCCGAAGTTGATATAATTATTTTGTTATATTGTATCAGAAATCCAACAAGGAATAAAGAGGAACAGACAAAATGGCTCAAGTCCATCAGCCGGCAGATTTTGTCGGCTCAGACAACACAAGTTCACCTTACATACTGACTTACCGGACAGAGGACGATTTTGACCTCGACAAGATTTTCAACTGCGGCCAATGTTTCCGCTGGTCAAAGGATACCGACGGGTCATATGTTGGATCAGCAAACGGTCATGCCGCAAGAGTATCGAAAAACGGAAATGTCATAACCGTATCCGGCACAGGCACGCCAGACGAAAACTTTTGGCGTGAGTATTTTGACCTAGACGTGGTCTATTCGGATATTCGCAAGAGTGTGGCAAACTGTGAGTATATGCGCATAGCTTCTGATTTTGGCACAGGTATAAGGATACTGAAGCAGAATAAGTGGGAAGCGCTGTGCTCTTTCATTTTTTCTCAGTGCAATAACATTACCAGAATTACCAATATCATCGAAAAATTCTGCGCTCTTTACGGCACACCCATCGCCTTTGAAAACGGTGTTATATACGATTTTCCCAGCCCGGAAACTGTGGCAAAGCTAACTCCTGAAGACCTGGCACCGCTGAAAAGCGGATACCGCGCACCTTATGTTATAGCCGCCGCAAAAGAGGTGGCTGAGGGTAGATTGGATCTGGAAAAAGCTTCAAAACTTCCTACCGACGAGGCTTTGGTTGAATTGAAAAAACTGCCCGGTGTAGGCAACAAGGTGGCAAACTGCGTTCTGCTGTTCGGCCTTGGAAAACGTGAAGCGTTCCCCATAGATGTCTGGATGAAAAGAGCACTGCAGGAAAACTTCCCGCCTGACTTTGATCCTGCGGTTTTTGGCCCACATGGCGGAATCGCCCAGCAATACATATTCTATTACGCAAGAAGCAAAGGAACGGAAACCAAATGAAAAACTATTTTGAAACCAAAACTGTTATCGGTGATAAGACTCTTTCTGCCCAGGAGATAATGAGCATTCTTGAAGGCGCTGCCGGAGGAGACACCGCCAGGTGGGAAGTATCCACCGAACAGATGGCAAAAAGGTTCAGCGCAGTGTGGATGATTGTCAGATGTGTTGTTAACCTAAAAAGCCCCATTACGGGACCGGGAGAAGTGATTTGCAGAACATGCCACCGCGGATTCAACGGAGTTTTGGCATACAGGGATTATGACCTGTTTTTAAACGGAGAATTAGTGGGCACCGTTGTTCAGGTCTGGATCATTTCTGATATCGCAACGCGCAAGATGCTGCGCCCCAAGAATCTCCCCGGATTTGTCCTGCCGGACAGCGAGGATCCCAGGGATACGCTGATATCAAAACTTATAACGCCAAATGATCTGACCAGTGTCGGCAGCTATACTGTTGTGCCTTCGGATATCGATGCCAACGGTCACATGAACAACTCCCGTTACCTCAGCGTAGCCCAGGCGTTGTTGGGAGAGGATTTCAAGGCGTGTGATTTCAAAGTGGGGTTCCTCAAAGAATCTATGCTGGGTGACAACATAAGCCTTTACAGGGCAGATACAGACGAAGGTATACATATAAGAGGCTGCCACGATAACGGCACAGCCTGCTTTGATGTGTTGTTTTTGACAAAAAATAAGGACATATGAACAAAAAAACGGCGTAACAAACCATGTTTTTCTATTTGACAATTTATGACTTCTTGTATTATTATATTTGGTAATATATTTATACTTTTATAAGGAGATTTGGGTCGTATGGTAAATGATAATGCTGCCGAAAAATTCGTAAAAGAAGGCCTGACTTTTGACGATGTGCTCCTGCTTCCCGGAGCCAGTGAGGTCGTTCCCACTCAGATAGATCTTTCAACTCAGCTTACTGAAGCTATCAAGCTGAACATACCGCTGCTCAGCTCTGCTATGGATACCGTTACCGAGTATCGCATGGCAATTGCCATTGCCCGTGAAGGCGGCCTTGGCATCATCCACAAGAATATGACTATTGACCAGCAGATAGAGCAGGTTGACATGGTAAAACGCTCCGAAAACGGCGTTATTACCAACCCCTTCTTCCTTGCTGCCGACAATACTCTTCAGGATGCCGACGAGCTGATGGGAAAATACCGCATTTCCGGTGTTCCCATTTGCGAAAACGGTAAGCTTATCGGCATTATCACCAACCGTGACATGAAGTTCGAAGAGGATTACAGCCGTCCCATTTACGAAGTAATGACCAGGGAAGGTCTTGTAACCGCTAAAGAAGGCACCACTCTGGACGAAGCAAGAGAGATCCTCCGCCGCCATAAGATCGAAAAACTGCCCATCGTAGATGATGAGTTCAAACTCAAGGGTCTTATCACCATCAAGGACATCGAAAAGGCAGTCATGTATCCCAACTCTGCCAGAGATGCAGGCGGCCGCCTTATCTGCGGAGCTGCCATCGGCGCCACCGCCGACGTTCTGGAACGTGCCGAAGGTCTGCTGGCAGCCAATGTAGACGTGCTGGCACTGGACTCCGCCCACGGCCATTCCAAAAACATTATCGAGTGCGTCAGGAAGATCAGAGCAGCATTCCCTCATGCACAGATCATTGCCGGCAACGTAGCCACCGGCGAAGGCACTGCTGCCCTTATCGAAGCCGGCGCCAACTGCGTTAAGGTCGGTATCGGCCCCGGCTCCATCTGCACCACCCGTGTTGTTGCAGGTATCGGTGTTCCCCAGCTGAGCGCTGTTCTTGAAAGCGCAGAAGCTGCCGATAAGTACGGCGTTCCCATCATTGCCGACGGCGGTATCAAGTATTCCGGCGATGTTGTCAAGGCTCTTGCAGCCGGCGGCAGCGTTGTTATGCTGGGCTCTCTCCTTGCAGGCTGCGAGGAAAGCCCCGGCGAGAACGAGATGTTCCAGGGTCGTCAGTTCAAGGTTTACCGCGGCATGGGCTCCCTTGCTGCCATGGCAAACGGTTCCAAGGACCGTTATTTCCAGGAAGGCAACAAGAAGCTCGTTCCCGAAGGTGTTGAAGGCCGTGTGCCTTATCGC
>JAZULX010000143.1:0-3231 GCA_045603325.1 Oscillospiraceae bacterium
CCACCGGGACCTCCGGGACCGCCAGGTCCACCGGGGCCACCGGGACCACCCATACCGGGGAAGCCCATCATGACTTTTTCGGGCTTTTCACCGATTTCATCCTTTAAAGGCATGCCATAGGGCGGGAGAGCTTTTGTAAGAATCTCTTTCATAAAAATTTTCCTTTCATTTTTCTTTGGTTTTGTTTATTCCTTACTCATTTTACATCCTTCTTTTACTAAAGGCAAACAATTTTCAGTTTTTAATACGCAAAAAAGCTCCCGCTGCTTTTGCAGCGGGAGCAAAACGCTTATGGGTTATAAAAGGTTAAGCCTAAGGAGGCATTTCGAAGGGACTCCGTCACCTTAAGGCATGGGATTTGCAGCCATCTGAGCAGCCATCATTTCAGCAAAGGCAATAGCATCAGCTATGTCAGCCTCTTTGGTGTAGATGGTATAAGTAGCACCCATGTTGGAGGCAGCTTCGGTAATGGTAACGGTGATGTCACCGGTGAAACCGGAGATGATTACCTTCTCGCTGGTGGGATATTTGAAGGGTCCGCCTACACCAACGTTGGAATAGGTAACAGTGCCTTCGGAAACAGAGATGCCTGCGCCTTCTTCACCGGGGTTGGGAGCGCCCATATCGCCAGGAGCATTGCACTGGAAGAAGAATACGAAGTCTTCGCCAATCTTTGTTTCATAAGCTCTGCCGTCGGAGAAAGTGACGATGCAGTTGCCTTCTCTGGGGACGATAACGGGTGCCAGACCAAGGGCTTCATAAATAGCCTTTGCTGCCTCACCACGAGTCATGCCGGCAACCATTTCAACACCGACAGCACCGGAGCGGCTGATCATGAGATCAAAGTGAGCTTCGGTGATCTTATCAGCGACACCAAAGGTACCATCGCCATAACCGTTAACTACACCGATGTCAGTAAGAGCTCCGATGGCGTTATAGTATGCGGAATCGATAGCAACGTCGGTGTAGTACAAAGTTCTGTCGAATTCAAGGGTCAGAGTAGCAGTGTTGCCTTCAACCTTGATATCGGCAGCCTTAGCGCCGTTCAGATCAAATTCGGGAGCTTCAGCAAAGCTGTAGCCTTCTTCAGCGGTCAGAACGACTTCAGCGGTGTAAGCAACACCGGCTTTGAATGCGCCGTCAACAGCGGGAGACCAATTAACAGCAGCGCTGAAACGATCACTGAATTCAACTTCAGCAGTGGGAACAGCACCGGTTACGGGAGCAGCAACATCAACAACAGCTCTGGAGATAACAGCAGGATCGTAGAAGTTGATGGTGGTGTCTTCGTCAACCAGGGGGTTGCCGTTGCTTTCAAGAACCTTCATGTTTTCCTTGTTTTCAAGGAAGTAGAAGGTAAGTTCAACACTCTTTGCAGTGAGGTCAGCTTCGCCAATGCCCTTGTACTGAGCGAGGAAGCCGGTCTCATTCATGTGGCCGTTAGCACGGATGGAGCCAAGACCGGTGTAGGAGAAGAGAATTTCCTTTTCAACGACGGTACTATCGTCAAGCTGTACAGTCATCAAATCACCGGATTCCAATACGGTGGTGTAGAGGGGGTCACGTTCGGTGTGGTTGTGGCCCCAGCAGAAAACGAGGTTGGGATACTTGTTGAAGGTCTCAATAGCGTTTGCTGCATGATAGGGGGTACGACGATCATTGTAGTAGTGGATGGGGCTGTGGGAAACGATGAAAACAGGAATGCTGCCATCGTTGCCGGTTTCGGCATACCATGCTTCGAAGTCCTTCATCAGGCCGACGCTTTCATCATAGCTGAACTGCATGGACTTGTCGCCGCCGTTGCACTGCCAACCCATAGCATAGAGGTAGTAAACAACAGTGGTCTTGGTTTCGTCGGCATATACGGTTGCAACATGACCGGAGTCGGGCCATTCGGTGAAGGCGAGGAAGTCGGCATTGATCTGATCGTTCAGAGCAGCAGCTTCTGCGTTCAGATATGCGTCAGTGCTCTTGCCATAGCCTTTCCAATCGGCTTTGCCGGATTCGTGGTTGCCCTTGGTGTAAACGATGGAAACATGGCAGTTGTTGCAGTCGGGATCTTCGCATCCCCACTTTTCGGAAGAACCATAGTATTCATCGATCAGCTTGTTGGTGGAAACAATACAAGCTGCACCGGAACGGGAGTCGGGTACGTCACCAAGACGGTAATCCATACCGGCTTCGTAGTCACCGCCAACGGAAATGATAGCAATTTCCTTGTTGGGGTCAGCCAGCTTCAGCAACTGTTCCAGTCTGGAGTTGGGTTCACCTTCGGCATGAATGTCGGAGATGAACAGGGAATTCTCGCCATAAACTTCAACGGGCTTGAAGCCGTTGTCAGCATAAGTATAAGTGGCAAGAACGGTCATGGGGAGCAGGGTAGCGACCATGCACAGTATCAGAACGATACTCATGATCTTCTTTGTGCACTTCATTCTATTTTCCTCCTATTGTTCAAAAGTGTCATTTCAATGTTACCACCAGTGCGAATAAATGTCAATTATGTACTAAGATTCAATTTGTGCTGAAAAAAACTATAAATGTTCTCTTTATATGTAGACTAAAATAAGAATGACATCTTAACTTCACAACTTTACGGAAAATTCGTGAATTATTGAAATTTGTGAAAAATTTTTTGTGTTTCTAAAATGAATACGATGAAGAAAGTATGAAAGTGATAGTTAACTGACAATTATGAATGTTGAGAAATCAATCTAATGACAATATAATTTTATTTGGATACATATTTATTTTTTAAAATAGAAAGGAGTATCAAAATGAGTAAGAAACTGATTTGCCTGCTTCTTGCATTGACCCTGATTCTTTCTGTGATGGCCGGTTGTTCATCAAAAGAATCTGAGCCTGAAGCACCGGCCGAAGAAAGCGCTGCATCTCCCGAAGCTCCTGCAGCTCCCGAAGCTCCTGCCGAAGAGGAAGCAGAAGCACCTGCAGAAGAAGTTCCTGAAGAGGAACCCGCTCCCGAAGGTTATGTACCTCTTGAACCCCTTAGCTACCCTCTGTGCGAGGAAGTGACCACACTGACCTACTGGCAGGCTTGGCCGCCTTTCCTTTCCACTTTCTGCAGTCCCGATGAATGCGAAACCTTTGCAAAACTTGAAGAGATCACCAATGTAAAGCTTGATTTTACTGTTGTTGATACCGAAACTCAGTCTGAACGCTTTAACCTGATGGTAGCTGCTGGTGACATGACCGACATTATGCAAGGTGCCA
>JAZULX010000144.1:0-7705 GCA_045603325.1 Oscillospiraceae bacterium
GACATGGCTCCGACCCGCTTTCCTCCTCGCGAAGGCTTCTATGCCGCTGTTAACCTCTAATTGAAGATTAATCCCGACGGTGCTTTGCATCGTCGGGATTTTTTTATTTGAACTGGCAGGTTTCCGGGCAGGTAATTGCCATCAGAGTTTCGATCATATTGTGTAAAGTCCGGGTGGTATCTGTATCTGCGGCTTTATAATATACTTCTTTTCCTGAACGGCGACTTACGATCAATCCTGCGGATTTCAGCTGCTTAAGGTGATGTGAAATGGCCGGTGAACTCATATCCATCAATGCCGAAAGATTGATCACACACTCTTCGCAGTGACACAAAAGCCAAAAAATCCTTATTCGATTTTGATCGCTTAATTGACGGAATAAATCCGACAATAAAAGAAAATCATCGGTGTTTGGCAGCTTTGAAATTATATCGTCAATGTTGTTGCTGTGGTTATGGGGAAGAGATGCCATGACTATCGACCTCCTTTGAAACAAGTGTAACATATTCCGATGAAAAATAAAACAATTAAATAATCGTTTTATCTTGACTTTTATTAATACCGGCTATATACTTGGATTAAACAATTAAACATATATTTAATCGAATGGATTGTGAGGACCCTGAAATGAAAAAAACATATAAAATCGAAGTTGATTGTGCCAACTGCGCCAATAAAATGGAAGATACTGCAGCAAAGACTGAAGGCGTTGCTGAAGCAACAGTAAACTTTATGGCACAGAAGCTTGTTATTGAGTTCGAAGAGGGAAAAAATCCCGATGAAGTAATGAAACTGGTGTCAAAGAACTGCAAAAAGAAAGTTTCAGATTGCGAGATTTATCTGTAATCATTCAGGAGCGGACCGATGAATAAAAAGCAAAGAAAACTGCTGATCAGGATAATAGTTTCTTTTGCCTTGGTTATCCTGTTGAGTTTGATCGAAACTCATGGATATGTCAGGTTTGTGTTATATATGGTTCCGTATCTGATTGTGGGCTATGATATCTTGAAAAAGGCCGCTATGGGTATTTGGAACAGACAGGTGTTTGATGAAAATTTCCTGATGGCGGTTGCAACCATAGGTGCGATTATCATTGCTGTGACAGACAACGGAGACTATGTTGAAGCCGTGGCTGTTATGCTGTTTTATCAAACCGGAGAACTGTTTCAGAGTGTTGCGGTTGGCAAGAGCCGAAGAAGCATCAGCAAACTTATGGACATACGCCCGGATTACGCAAATATCGAAAGCGGCGGCGAACTGGTTCAGGTTGATCCCGAAGAAGTTGAAGTCGGCAGTGTAATAATTGTTCAGCCCGGAGAAAAGGTGCCGATAGATGGAATTGTTCTTGAAGGGAATTCGAGCCTGAACACCAGCGCCCTGACAGGGGAAAGCCTTCCCGTTGATGTAACGGCAGAAGATGAGGTCATCAGCGGATGCATAAACATGACGGGCGTTTTGAAAATCAAGACAACCAAGGAATTCGGAGAATCCACTGTTTCAAAAATTCTTGATTTGGTGGAAAATGCCAGTTCAAGGAAGTCAAGATCCGAAAAATTCATTTCGCGTTTTGCCAGGATTTATACTCCTGCTGTGTGCTTCAGCGCACTTGCATTGGCTGTATTGCCGCCATTGTTCAGAATGCTTGTTTTGGGTGTTACGGCAGACTGGGGAGAGTGGATATACCGTGCACTGACGTTCCTGGTAATAAGTTGTCCGTGTGCTCTTGTAATAAGCATACCTCTGAGCTTTTTTGCAGGCATTGGCGGTGCAGGTAATGCGGGAATTCTTATCAAGGGCTCAAACTATCTTGAAGCCCTTTCGCAGACGGATATAGTTGTATTTGACAAAACCGGAACCTTGACAAAGGGATCTTTTGAAGTGATCGCAGTACATTCATCTGCAATGAATAAAGACGCTCTTTTGGAAAATACTGCGCTGGCAGAAAGTGCATCGTCCCATCCTATAAGCAAATGCATCGTTGAGACTTACGGCGGAATTCTTGATCGCACCAGAGTGTCCGAAATCCGTGAGTTCAGCGGTGAGGGCGTTGTGGCCATGGTGGACGGCAGGGAAGTGGCTGCAGGAAACAGCAGACTTATGTCACGATTTGGCATTGAACACTCCGAATGTGATCTGACAGGTACTATAGTACATGTGGCGGTGGACAGAAAATATGCAGGTCATATCATAATATCCGATTCAGTAAAAAGTACCGCTTTTGATGCGGTCGAACAGCTGAAAAAGTCAGGTTCAAAAACCATTATGCTTACTGGAGACAGAGAAATTGTTGCTCTTCAGATTGCTCAGCAATTGGGAATAGACGAAGTATACAGTCAGCTTCTTCCCGCAGATAAAGTTGGCATTGTTGAAAAACTGATCGAAGAAAAGAACAGCAAGTCGAAACTTGCCTTTGTAGGCGATGGCATCAATGATGCTCCTGCTTTGTCGCGTGCGGATATTGGAATAGCCATGGGCGCTATGGGCTCTGACGCGGCCATAGAAGCTGCTGATGTGGTGCTGATGGATGACGACCCGATCAAGGTCGTAAAGGCTGTCAGGATAGCAAAAAAGTGCATGAGGATCGTTTACCAGAATATCGTTTTTGCAATAGGTATAAAACTGATATGTCTTGTGCTTGGAGCATTGGGACTTTCGAATATGTGGCTGGCGATATTTGCCGATGTGGGCGTTATGGTTATTGCTGTTCTCAATTCAATTCGTGCATTGTTCGTAAAGAATCTATAAGGTAAAATTTAAGCGGCTCCGCATTGCAATGCGGAGCCGTTCATGTTAGAATAACAAAAAGAGAACATTTGTATCGGAAGAAGGAAAATTAATGAGATTTACAAAAATGCAGGGAGCAGGAAACGATTACGTCTATGTAAACTGTTTTTCCGAAAAAGTTGAAGATCCCTCTGCTTTGGCTATAAAAGTATCCAACAGAAATTTCGGCGTCGGTTCCGACGGACTTATACTGATTTGCCCGTCTGATATTGCAGACTGCCGTATGGATATGTACAATTCCGACGGTTCCCGCAGCCAGATGTGCGGCAACGGAGTTCGTTGTGTGGGTCGTTTTTATCACGACAGGATTGAGAAAAAGGATACCATCACCGTTGATACTCTGGCAGGTATCAAGATTCTCAAAATGCATTATGAGAACGGATTTGTCAGTTCCATTACCGTTGATATGGGCGAACCTGAATTGAAGCCCGAGCTCATACCTGTAAACATCCCCGGTGAAAAAGCCGTTGATGTTCCGGTGACTGTGGATGGTGTAGACTACCGCATGACCTGTGTTTCCATGGGCAATCCTCACGCAATTGTATTTGTGGACGATGTGGATGCAGTTGAAATTGAAAAGACAGGTCCTTTATTTGAAAATCATGAACTTTTCCCAGAGCGTACCAATACCGAGTTTTTGCAGATGCCTGATGAGCATAATATCAATATGCGTGTCTGGGAACGCGGAGCAGGTGAGACCCTTGCCTGCGGTACGGGTGCATGCGCATCTTTGGTTGCAGCCACTTTGCTGGGCAAATGCGATGGCAAGGCCACATTGCACCTCAGAGGCGGTAACCTGGAAATAGAGTGGAACAAAGAAAACGGCCATGTGTTTATGACAGGCCCTGCTGAATTTGTTTTCGACGGAGAATTACTTATCTGATGAAAGAACTGTTGCAGCTGTTTTTATCTTTTGCAAAAATCGGAGCGTTGACTTTCGGCGGCGGATACGCCATGCTCCCCATGCTAACCCGCGAGCTTTGCGAAAACCGCGGATGGGTAACAAACGAGGAACTGCTGGATTATTATGCCATCGGTCAGTGTACTCCCGGCATAATCTCTGTTAATACCGCCACATTCGTGGGATATAAGCGCAGGGGTGTTCCCGGAGCCATATTTGCCACATTGGGAATTGCTTTTCCGTCACTGGTTATAATTACCCTTATTGCGGGATTGCTCCAAAATTATGCACATATCGAGATAGTAAGGCATGCATTCAATGGTATCAGAGTTGCGGTTGTTGCGCTGATACTGAGCGCTGTCGTTAAACTGTGGAAATCCGGAGTTAAAAATGCTGTGGGGATTTGCCTGTTCCTTTTTGCATTTGGCGCAACTGTTGTTTTGGGGCTGTCACCCATCCTGATCGTCCTGGCGGCGGTTTTTGTGGGGCTGCTGATATTGGCTGCTGAGAAATTCAAAAGCAGGAGGAAAGCAAAATGAAGCTTCTGTTGCTGTTTTTGGAATTTTTCAAAACAGGATTGTTTTCTGTCGGCGGCGGTTTGGCAACCTTGCCATTTCTCCACGCAATTGCAGAAAAGTACGACTGGTTTACGGTTCAGCAGCTGACGGATATGATAGCTGTTTCAGAGTCGACACCCGGAGCTATTGGCATGAATATGGCTACCTTTGCCGGGTTCACGACTGCGAGCATTCCCGGCAGCCTTGTTGCAACCCTGGGGCTGCTTATGCCATCGCTTATCATAATAATCATACTTGCGCGGTTCTATATGGGATTCAGCGACAAGCCTGTGGTTAAAGCAGCATTTAATGGCATACGTCCCGCTGTCTGTGGTATGATCGCTGCTGCATGTTGGCAGGTGGCCAGAGTAGCATTGTTCACCGAAGAGATGGTGCAAGTGTGGAATTTCAGCCTTCCTCAGATAAGTGTTGGCGCGCTTGTGCTGTTCGCTATTCTGTTTGCAGGAACTCAAAAGCTGAAATGGCATCCGGCAGCGTTTATTGCAATTGCGGCTGTTGCAGGCATAGTATTTAAGTTTTGATGGTGAGATAATGAGGATTCTTGGAATTGATCCCGGATATGCAATTGTGGGTTTTGGGCTTATCAGCGCAGACAGGGGAGAGCAGAAACTGCTCACCTGCGGTGCAATCAACACCAAAGCCGGTGACGAAATGGCTTTACGGCTTATGCAGATCCAGGATGATATGAAGCAGCTGCTTGAGTCTTTCAAGCCAGATGCTGTTGCTATCGAAGAACTGTTTTTCAACACCAATATTACCACCGGCATTAATGTTGCTCAGGCAAGAGGCGTAATTATGGCCGAGTGCTGCAGGGCGGAAATACCGATTTTCGAATATACACCGCTGCAGGTAAAGATGGCTGTTACCGGTTACGGCAAAGCGGAAAAACGTCAGGTTATGGATATGACAAAAAGGCTGCTGAAGCTGGATGATGTCCCAAAGCCGGACGACGCTGCCGACGCTGTGGCAATAGCTCTGTGCCATGCACGAAGCTCCACATCTTTGCTTGCTAAAAAATACCTGAAAGGATAATCGGAATGTTTTACTACATTAACGGAACAGTGGCCCACATGGAAGAAGGGCTGGCTGTTATTGACTGCGGAGGTGTAGGCTTTGCCTGCCACACCACAACCACAACCCTTTCAAGGCTCAAAAAAGGTGAGACTGCAAAACTTTTTACCCACTGCAATATCAAGGAAGACGCTTTTGATATATACGGATTCTATAACAATGAAGAGCTGAAGAGCTTTCAAATGCTGCTTGGTGTCACCGGTGTCGGCCCAAAGGTTGCACTTTCGATACTGTCTTATACTTCGCCCGACCGACTGTCTCTTGCAATCATGACAGGCGACGAAAAGGCTCTTACCCAGGTTCAGGGCGTTGGCAAAAAAATGGCTCAGCGTATTATTCTTGAACTGAAAGACAAACTGGGTTCGCTGATGACCGAGATGGACAGTAGTTATGAAGCTGTTGCTTCTGTCAACACCGGCGGCAAAGCAGCCGAAGCAGCTGCTGCATTGGCAGCTCTCGGTTACAGCGCCAGTGAAGCCGGTGCTGCCCTCAAAGGCATAGATGTGGATACGCTGCCGGTTGAAGAAATAATTCGTGCAGCGCTGAAGAAAATGATGAAATAGGTGAATTGAATGAGCATTGAGTTTTCTGATGTTTATGAAGAAGGTCTTGTAACAAAGACTTTTACACCTGAGGATGAGACTGAGTTTTCCCTCAGACCCAAATCCCTTGCTGAATACACCGGTCAGGAAAAGGCAAAGTCCAACCTGTCCGTTTACATCGAAGCTGCCAAGCAGCGTGGAGAATCTTTGGATCATGTCCTGCTTTACGGCCCTCCGGGACTTGGCAAGACAACCCTTGCAGGCGTAATTGCCAACGAAATGGGTGTTAATGTCCGTATTACTTCCGGTCCCGCCATCGAAAAAACCGGCGACCTGGCAGCATTGCTGACAAACCTGAACAAGAACGATATTCTCTTTATCGATGAAATTCATCGCCTGAATCGCAACGTGGAAGAGATACTTTATCCCGCAATGGAGGACTACGCCATAGATATAATTATCGGCAAGGGGCCGTCTGCAAACTCCATTCGACTCGATTTGCCCAAGTTTACTCTGATTGGAGCAACCACCAGAGCCGGCCAGCTTTCTTCTCCACTGCGTGACCGTTTTGGCGTTTCTTTGCGTCTTGAACTCTATACTCCCGAAGAACTGCAGAAGATTATTATGCGAAGCGCAGCTCTTCTTGGTGTGCCCATTGAACCGGAAGGTGCGCTTGAAATCGCTTCCCGATCCCGCGGAACTCCCCGTATTGCCAACAGAATGCTTCGCAGGGTAAGAGACTTTGCTCAGGTTCTTGCAAACGGCAGAATTACAAAAGAAGTGGCTGACGAAGCCCTTAATCGCCTTGAAGTCGACCACCTTGGAATTGACGCCACAGACAGAAGAATGCTCAGAAGCATTATCGAAAACTACGGCGGAGGTCCGGTAGGCCTGGAAACACTGGCCGCTACCATCGGGGAAGAAGCTATCACACTTGAGGATGTCTATGAGCCGTATCTGATGCAAATCGGGTTCCTGGTCAGAACTCCCCGGGGACGTTGTGTGACCAAGCTGGCATACGAGCATCTTGGCATTAAGTTCACAGGAGATTCCGCTCAATTGGGAATTTTCTGACCTCGTTTTCAATGAGAAATTTTACCAAAATATTTCAACTGCTTTTGGCATAATTAATAAAATTCCCTTAAAATGCTTCTAATTTTTAAAATATTTTGTCTAAATGCTTGACATTAACTGGCTGCGTGATTATAATACGGATATCTTCTGCGATGCAGAAGATGTTTGCTGTACCAATTTTTGATTTGTCACCCCCTCTCAACGCTGCTCTGATGAGCAATTTTCCTGCGCCCGCATAAGCGGGAAAGCATCCGGCTTTTTGATGAACACATGCTAGCATGTATCGGGGATGTTTCTTAAGTTTGCACGCATATATCTCCGTTGTCGGAGGAAAGGGTCGTTTTTCGACCTATCCAAATGTGGAATTCGGCAAAGCCGTTCCTAATATAGCCCAGTGAGGCTCAGCGCGATTTTCCGGTGGGTTTGGTCTGGGACATTCTCATTTCAAATTAAGAGAGGGTTTAACAATGTACGAAGACAAGACTTTAGTTTGCAAAGAATGCGGAGAAGAATTCGTTTTCACTGCCGGTGAGCAGGAATTCTACGCAGAGCGCGGCTTCCAGAACGAGCCCCAGCGCTGCAAGCCCTGCCGTGATGCTCGCAAGAACGCCAGCAGAGCTCCCAGAGAATATTTCACCGCTGTTTGCGCTTCCTGTGGCGGCGAAGCAAAGGTTCCCTTTGAGCCCAAGTCCGACCGTCCTGTATACTGCAGCGATTGCTTCGCTCGCATGAGAGAAGACGGCTAATCCAAGCGT
>JAZULX010000145.1:0-5934 GCA_045603325.1 Oscillospiraceae bacterium
GTTGTTGACCAGCGCTCTGGCTATGGCAACACGCTGCTGCTCACCGCCGGACAGCTCATGGGGCAGACGGCGGCTCCTTTTGTCCAGACCAACCAGCTCAAGCACATAAGGTACGCGCTTTTTGATCTGCTTATTGTTTGCGCCGATAACACGCATGGCAAAAGCCACGTTGTCGTAAACGGTTTTGTTTTCTATGAGCCTGAAGTCCTGGAATATAACGCCGATGGTACGGCGCATATACGGCACCTTGGATTTTTTGATTGTGTTAAGGTTGAAATTGTTGACAATGACCTTTCCTTCGGTGGAAGCAATCTCTCCCGTAATCAGCTTGATTATGGTGGATTTACCGCTGCCGGAGGGACCCACAAGGAATACAAATTCTCCGTCGTCGATACGGAGAGTTACGCCATTGAGAGCCTTGGTGCCATTATCGTATGATTTATATACGTCGATAAGACGGATCATGGTTATGCCCACGCCTTTCTTTAGCTGCTGAATGCTGCGCGATTTTGCCCGGCAAAATGCGTCAACAATGTTTCCGGGGCTGTTGCCCCGGAAACATCAATAGTTTATTTTATCTTGCAGGAGGCAATTCTCTTGAGGCAAGATATTTCTTGACCATGAGAGCTACCTTGAAGATGATGGCGTGATCAAATTCACGCAGATCCAGACCGGTGAGCTTCTTGATCTTCTCAAGACGATACACCAGAGTGTTTCTATGTACAAAGAGCTTTCTGGATGTTTCGGAGACGTTCAGGTTGTTTTCAAAGAACTTGTTGATGGTGAACAAAGTCTCCTGATCGAGAGTATCGATGGAGTTCTTCTTGAAAACCTCAGCCAGGAATATCTCGCACAGGGTGGTGGGCAGCTGATAAATGAGTCTGCCGATACCCAGGTTGGTATAGTTGATAATGCTCTTTTCAGTGTCGAATACTTTGCCGACTTCAATGGCGACCTGGGCTTCCTTGTAGGAATCTGCCAGTTCGCGAAGATGGTTGGCCATGGTGCCAATGCCGATAACAGTCTTTACGAAAATCTCGGTGGACAGAGTTTCCTCGATGGACTGAGCGATCTTCATCAGTTCACGGGACTCGGCACCGGGCTGCATCTGCTTGACAAGAACGATATCGGTCTCGTTGATGCTCAGGACAAAATCCTGCTGCTTATCGGAAAATAGATTCTGCATTATGTCAACCGCAGCCACATCTGCTTTGCCCACCTGACGGATCAGGAAAACGGCTCTGGGCACATCGGTCACAAAGTGCAGTTCTTTTGCCCGGATGTAGATATCACCGGGAAGGATATTGTCGGAGATAATATTTTTGACGAAAGTTCCCTTGTCGTGCTTTTCCTCGTAATAGGTTTTTGCGCCACCGAGAGCAACGGCAGACATGATGCAGGTAGATTTGGCGGTTTCGTCATCGCCTTCAACAAATACTGCATAGTCGAAGTGGGCGCTCCAGCTGGTCAAAGCTTTGAATGTCTTTTTTTCGAAGGTCACAACGGGGCTGCCCGCGTTGTTGATCCTGATGACCGCTTCTTCCCACTTTTCGCCTACCATATTAGGCTCGCTGGCGGAAACAACAGTGCCGTCGGAATCGATAACGCCGATATATCTGTCTGTGGCGTCTCTAAGCTGAGCGATAACGCTCTGGAACATTCTGCTGGACATAGCTTTTCCTCCTGATTGCCCGTGCAGCGCACGCTGTGCCATACACTGGGCGAAATTTCCGGACTCATCTGCCCCGCTTCGGAAAGCGCACGCTGTACCATTTCCTGAAGCAGACTTTTGCAGACTTATCTCAATATAATATAATAATGTTTTTCGTCGCTTTTTGCAAGCACAACTTTACATAATTTGACGGTTTAATCCCAGAAAAAGTTACCATTTTGTAAATAATACATGTAATTATTCGGTTTTCAGGTTTTATCGGCTTCTCTTTCATATATACAGACGGGATTTGAACAAAAATATTACGCTGGTGTTATGAACCAAAATAATATATAATACATTCAAAAGTTGTTTCCGGAGATGATTTAACATGAACATTCAGATATTCGGCAAATCAAAATGCTTCGACACAAAGAAAGCTGAACGCTGGTTCAAGGAACGCAGAATCAAGTTCCAGAGCATAGATATCGTAAAATACGGCATGAGCGCCGGTGAGCTGCGTTCTGTCCGTCAGGCATGTGGGCTGGACAACATTATCGACTGGGACAGCAAAAGCGAAGACGCTGCCCTGCTCAAGTATCTGGCATCCGACGATGCAAAGGTGGAAAAGCTCATGGACGATCCCCGTCTGCTGAAAACTCCCATCGTCAGAAACGGCAAAAAAGCTACCGTCGGTTACTGTCCCGAAGTGTGGGAAAAGTGGGAATAAGTACCATGCCATTTCGACCGGCAGCGTGAGGTCAGCTTGCTGACCGGAGTGACCGAAGGATCTTTTTAGAAGAATCTTTTTAAGTTCCTTCACTTCGTTCAGGATGTCAGGGGGAGTTTGTACATATTCGGGATTTCCGGTTGACATCTTCGATGGCTCACTCGAAATGACAAGCTATTTTTTAGCCGACGCCCGTAACACCGGCTTGTACACCAACAGAACTCCCAATGCGTTTAGTCCGCCTTTTATCAGGTTGAACGGCAAAAATACCGGCATGAGCATTCCTTCCACAACTGCCCTCTCAACCCCCATATACGCAGGCGTTACAAACCAGTTCCAAAGGAGCATGGTTGCCGTCATGCTGACTGTACCAAGCGCAACTCCCCAGATTGCACGAGTTTGGCTTTTTGATATTATGTAAACCATCGATGCTATGCAGGCAAATGCGCAGGTGGACAGCACATTCATCAGAAACCCCACCGGGCCGTTGATGCTGACAGTAAGTATTTCCAAAAGTGAAACCACCGTAGATACACAATACGCTGATACCGGCCCCAATGCAAATCCGCAGATGGTGACAACAATATCCTTGAAGTCCATGCTGAGGAAGCCTGCAATGTTTATGGGTATCAGTTTCGACACATACATTACCACATACGCAATGGCGCAGAACATGGCTGTAATTGCCACATTCTGCGCCTTTTTATTTGTCATGATCGTCACCGCTTCCCTTTTGTTTTTTCCACAAAAGAATACGATGCGAGAGTGTTTTCAGTCAATGGTAATTCCTGCGCATCGGCTTTGACAAAACGTTCAAAACATACTATTATTATTTTGTTATGACTGAAAAACTTTTGACCTGTGCTTTTACCGGGCACCGTCCCGAAAAGCTGCCTTGGGGCAGTGACGAAAACGATGAACGCTGCCTGGCTTTGAAACTGAAAATCTCACAGGCGGTGGAAACTGCATATAACAACGGCTTCCGTCATTTTATCTGCGGTATGGCAAGGGGCTGTGACATGTATTTTTATGATGCTGTTGCCGCTCTGCGCAATGAGCATGACGATGTCCGGCTTGAAGCTGCTCTTCCCTTTGAGGACCAAAGCGAACACTGGTCTGATGGTGATTCCGCCAGATGGGAAGCTGCTATCCGAAACTGTGATGCGGTGACGCTGGTATCAACGACGTATCACAGTCATTGCTATGCCATGCGCAATCAATACATGATCGACCGCGCAGATTTGCTCATATCGGTATATGACGGTTCCGGCGGCGGCACGGGAAACACCGTCAATTATGCCGTCTCAAAAGGCCTCAGGACAGTGCCTCTCTGGTTGTAGCCTCTGCTTCTTCGGCTGTAACCCCTGCGGAATCAGGCATCTGAAGGCTGTGCATGAATCCGCCTTCCATGCCGGAACTGACATCACCGCCGATTATCTCTTTTTTGTAGGTAAAAATCGTCAGAAGTACGTCTTCTTCTCCGGAAGGATGGTTTAGTACCTGATAGGTTATCTTCTTGACCTTTTTGCCCGCAAATTTGCTCAGGTCAAATCCCTGTGACATCTGCAGTTCATTGTATCTGTCGAACACCTTGTCACCCTCTTCGGGTATCATGACTTCAATGGTTTCCACAGGCGTTTCTTCAACGACCCAGCCAAGAGCGTTGATATACTCCAGCCTGTCGTCATTGCCGGTTATACCGGTTGTGCTGATGGTCTCGGTGGTCTTTTCTTTGGCTTCGGCTCCTCCGCCAATCATAAGCACCAGCAAAACCACGGCGGCAGCTATACCAAGTATGCCGAGAACCAGCTTTTCCTTAGCGACTTTCGCAGTGAATATAAACATTTTTCTATCCCCCGATACGATAAGATTCTGTCCCATCATATTCAACAAAAAGGACAAATATAACATATGGCCATGAAAAGACTTGACAAGCTTTTGTCCGATGCTGGCGCTGCCTCCCGGAGAGAGCTGAAAGACATTATTAAAAAAGGCAGAGTAACGGTAAACGGCACCGTTGCCCTCTCAGGCGACATAAAGGTGGACGAAACCGCCGTCATCACGCTGGACGGTGTCCCGGTGAACTCTTCCGGAGTTTACTATTTAATGCTCAACAAGCCTGCCGGATACGTTTCCGCCACCGAAGACCGGGACAAAACCGTTTTGGACCTGCTGCCTGCCGAAATGAAGCGTGCAGGCGTGTTCCCCGTTGGCAGATTGGACAAGGACACGGAAGGTCTTTTGCTGCTTACGAACGACGGTTCCTGGGCTCACGACATAACTTCGCCGAAAAAGCATGTAAACAAGCGTTATCGCGCTTTGGTGGAAGGCCCCCTGGCAGAATCCGATGCAGATACTCTGGCAAGCGGAATCGAGCTGAAAGACGGTACAAAATGCCTGCCGGCAAAACTGGAAATCGAAGAAACCGGCGATACAAGCCGATGTGTCATAACCATAACCGAAGGCAAATATCATCAGGTCAAGCGCATGATGGCTGCTGTGGGCCACAGAGTTCTGTACCTTGAACGCATATCCATCGGCGAGCTGAT
This sequence comes from Oscillospiraceae bacterium, assembly GCA_045603325.1. Lineage (GTDB taxonomy): Bacteria > Bacillota > Clostridia > Oscillospirales > Oscillospiraceae > SIG469. The sequence continues at coordinate 4,931 of JAZULX010000145.1, forward strand.
GCTCGACCCTGCATTGGAACGCGGTCATTGGCGGGAGCTGGAAGTTCACGAAATCAACACATTTCATCAGTAACATAATGGTCAAATTCAACTATCCTAAGATTCAAAATATGTGCAGAATTTGACGTGCTTGTCAGATTTAACAAAGCAAAATCTTAACCTTTGTGGATTTGGAGAATATACACGGGGAACCTCGTGTGATATATTAATGATAACTTTTTTTATTAATTTGGGGGTATATCATGTCCAGTGTATCATTGAAACACATTTATAAGAAATATTCCGGCGGCGTTACTGCCGTTACCGACTTCAACCTGGAAGTTGAAGATAAGGAATTTATCATTCTCGTTGGTCCTTCCGGCTGTGGTAAGTCCACCACCCTGCGTATGATCGCCGGTCTGGAAGAGATCTCCGAAGGCGAACTCTACATCGACGGCCGTCTCTGCAACGACGTTCCTCCCAAGGAAAGAGACATCGCCATGGTTTTCCAGAACTACGCTCTGTATCCTCACATGACCGTTTTCGAAAACATGTCCTTCGGTCTGAAGCTCCGCAAGACTCCCAAGGATGAGATCCGCCGTCGTGTCGACGAAGCTGCCAAGATCCTCGAAATCGAACACCTGCTTGACCGTAAGCCCGCCGCTCTGTCCGGTGGTCAGCGTCAGCGTGTTGCTCTGGGCCGTGCTATCGTCCGTGACCCCCAGGTCATGCTGATGGACGAGCCTCTGTCCAACCTGGATGCCAAGCTGCGTAACCAGATGCGTGCAGAGATCATCAAGCTCCGCCAGAAGATCAACACCACCTTTATCTACGTTACCCACGACCAGCCCGAGGCTATGACTCTGGGCGACCGCATTGTTATCATGCGTGACGGCTTCATCCAGCAGGTCGGTACTCCTCAGGAAGTTTTCAATCATCCCTACAACCTGTTCGTTGCAGGCTTCATCGGCACTCCTCAGATGAACTTCTTCAACGATGCCAAGCTGGTTAAGGCTAATGGCAAG
>JAZULX010000146.1:0-3966 GCA_045603325.1 Oscillospiraceae bacterium
CCGCTTGGCCTCCGACTTCAATGTTCGGGATGACAGCGTGATTAAAAACCTCAGGAGGAAATCAAATGATATACAAAGACGTTTTATCTCCATGGGCAGAGGTCGACCAGTCTCAGCTTTACGGTCTTGCTCCCCGTATGGACACCCTTAACGGCAAAACCATCGGCATGTTTGGCGATTTCATGAAGGTTGCCACTTTCATGCTCCAGGTTGTGGAAAAGCACATCCTTGCAAAGTTCCCCGAAGCAAAGTTTTCCTACTTCGTCTACGAGACCGAAACTACCGACATCGCCAAGGACGAAGAAGTTGCCGAAGCTTTCCACAAATGGCTGGATGAAATCGACTGCGCTCTGGTATTTTACGGCGCTGTGCCGTCCAGTTCCCTGTTTCTGGGCTACAACGCCGCTTACATCGAAAAACAGGGCATCCCCACCGTTATGGCGGTGGTGCCCCGTACATATTCCGCCGGTATCCGCGGCGTAAAAGCCCGCTGTGTGCCCGGTTTGAGAGTCGTTTCCTATATGCCCGACGTGCTGGACATTTTCGGCCACTCCGACCTTGAAACCACCGAGAAAAACATGGGCCCGGGCGCTCCTGCCTTTGCCGATGAGCTGATGGCAGGGCTGATGTCTCCCCTGACCGACGAGGAAATCAACCCCACTCCCGCAAGTCAGGAGCTGGCAACAAAGCTTTTCAGCGGAACGGCTGACGAAATATCCGACCTGTTCTATTCCTACGGCTGGACCAACGGCACGCCTATCCGCATGCCCACCCGTGAAGCTGTGGAAGAAATGCTCAAGGGTACCGACCTGCCCAGAGACTATGTGGTGGCCAAGATCCCGCCCATGATGGGCATTGCAACGGTGGAAAAGATCGCCGTCAACGCCTGCATGGCAGGCTGTCTGCCCATTTATATGCCTGTGCTTATCGCTGCCATCGAAGCTGCCATGGATCCCAAAATCTACTGGGAAGGCTGGTGCTGCAGCCAGTCCACCTGGGGTCCTGTCATCACCCTGTCCGGCAAGGTGGCCAAGGACATCGGCTACAACACCGCCGACCATGCCCTGACTCCAGCGTTCAAAGCCAACACCACCATCGCAAGAGCCTTCGGCTACATCGTTATGAACATCGGCGGTATCCGCCCCGGCGTTGAGGATCTTTCCGAAATGGGTCACGAGTTCCGTTACGGTTTCTGCCTGGGCGAAAACGCCGACCACAACCCCTGGCAGCCTCTCCATGTGGATTTCGGCATGGACGAGGATGATTCCGCCGTCACCATGTTCTGGCCTCAGGAGCATCGTGTTTCCACCTGCACCACCGTTCCCGCAGTGCTCAAGGCTCTGTGCAAGCAGGATCCCTACGGCTGGGATCCCGGCATGGCCGTTATCCTGACTCCCAAGTGCGCTAAGATGATGGCAGAAGCCGGCTGGACAAAGCAGCGTATCCTCAACTACGCCGTTGAATACGCCCGGAAACCTGCCAAGGACGTTGATCTGGCATGGCTGATCATGAACAACCATCTTCCCAAAACTGCGGAACTCCCTCTGGATGAAGAAGCTTCCACCAGAACTTTCTGGTCCACCGACCATATGTTCCTGCTGGTGGCCGGCGGTCAGGCAGGCAACATGGTGACTGTTCTCGGCGGCGGCGGTGACCACGGCGGCCCCTCCTGCGCAAAGCTGAAGCTGCCCGCCAACTGGGATGAGCTGGTGAAGCAGTATCGAACTGCGAAACCGAGTTATATTGAATATTGATACGTTCTGCCGGAGCAGAACGTATAGGGATTAGCAATTAGGGATTAGCGGTTAGGGAAAGGTGTCGCCTGCGGCAACTTTTGAATATGTCGGCCAACGGCCGACACATCTCCCTAGCCCCTAAATCCAAAATCCTAACCCCTAAAAACCGGAGGTTTTTATGAACAACAAATACCCTCACCTGCTTTCACCTATGAAAGTGGGCAACACACTTTTCAAAAACCGAATTTTTACCGCACCCACCGGCGTTCATGCCCTGCAAAACGGGCAGCTGAGTTTTCAGGAGCCTGTTATAACCCACTTTTCCGGCAGAGCCAAAGGCGGCGCCGCCATGGTCACCTGCACCGGTATCCAGGTCAACCCCGAAACCAAGTCCGACGGCAGCCATCTGCACATCAATCCCTACACCACCGAGGGTCTGCGCAGCCTTTACGAGCTGGCTGCAAGAGTCCATCACTTCGGCGCTGTGGCTTCCATGCAGCTGAGCGACCAGTTCCGCTACGACCAGTATTACGCAGTTGGCCCCGGATTTACAAAGCTGGGTCGTCAGAGCGTTGAGATGCCCCGGGAACTGATTGAGAAGAAAGTCAAAATGTTTGGCGACGCTGCAGAGATCGTCAAAAAGGCCGGGTTCGATATGTGTATGTTCCATATCGGTCACGGCGGCGAATGGGCGCAGTTCCTGAGCAAACGCGACAATAAGCGTACCGACGAGTTTGGCGGCAGTCTTGAAAACCGCGCAAGATACCCTCTTATGATCATTGATGAGATCAAAAAACGCTGCGGCAAGGATTTCCTTATCGAGCTGCGGTTCTCCGTTTCGGAAGTGGATCCCGGCGGCATCACCATTGAGGACAGCATCGAGTTCGTCAAGCTGCTGGAAGGCAGAGTTGACCTGCTCCACTGCTCCTGCGGCATGAACAATGCCCGGTACTTCACCACCACCCACCCCTCCGGATTCCTGCCCGACACTCCCAACGTCAAGTACGCCGAAGCCATCAAAAAATCCGGCGTAAATATCCCCGTTGTGGCCATCGGCGCTATCCAGAACCTTGAACAGGCGGAGGAGATCATCGCTTCCGGCAAGGCAGATTTCGTAACCATGGCTCGCGGCATAATCGCCGATCCCGAGCTGCCCAAAAAGGCTTACGAAGGCCGTGGTGAGGATGTTCGTCCCTGCGTCAAGTGCTTCAAATGCCACGACGGTGCCTGCTATTACGACCATTTTGTCTGCTCCGTCAACCCCACCATCGGCATTGAGGACAAGCTGGACAAGTACATTCTGCCCACCGAAGGCGGCAAGAAAATCTGCGTTGTGGGCGGTGGCCCCGCTGGCATGCAGGCTGCCATTTATCTGGCAGACAGAGGTCACAAGGTGGTGCTGTTTGAAGAAAAGGATCATCTTGGCGGTCAGCTGAACTTTGCCGACTATGCCGAGTTCAAGCGCGACCTTGGCAGATTCAAGAAATATCTGATGATTCAGGTGGGCAAGCGGGATATCGACGTGCGCATGAACACCAAAGCCACAAAGGAAATGCTGGCTGCGGAAAATCCCGACCATGTTATCATCGCCATCGGTGCTGATCCTCTGGTGATCCCCATTCCCGGGGTTGAAAAGACCGTCAAGGCTCCCGACGTTTTTGGCAATGAACGCACGCTGGGTCAGAAAATCGTCATTATCGGCGGCGGTCAGGTTGGTGCCGAGACCGGTATCCATCTGGCATGGCTGGGCAAGGACGTTACCATCCTTGAGATGCAGTCCAAAATCGCTCCCGACGCATGGTTTACCTACAAATGGGCCATGGACATCGAACTGAACGAGCGCGAAAATCTCCACACCGTTGTCAACGGACGCTGCTCCGGTATCCACGACGGTTACGTTTCCTATCTGGACGCTGAGGGCGTCGAACAGAAGCTGGAAGCCGACAGCGTGGTGCTTTGCGTTGGTTTCAGAAGCAAAACCGCCGATGCGGAAAGCCTGATAGTGGACGGCGTTCCCTTCACCTTTATCGGCGACTGCAAAAAGGTCGGCACTGTTCAGCAGGCCGTCCGTGGTGCCTTTGATATAGCAATGACATTGTAATAAAAAAGAGCCGCATATGCGGCTCTTTCTTATTAGGGGTTAGGATATAGGATTTAAGGATTAGGGATGTATAATAAGATGCTGCCTTGTAGGGGTCGGCGCCTCGACAGCCCGAACCCCCTGTCATTT
>JAZULX010000147.1:0-3429 GCA_045603325.1 Oscillospiraceae bacterium
CAGTAAAAGTCAAAAAATGACCCGGATTATTCCGGGTCATTTTTTTGAATTTTACAATGAAGCAGCTCCCTGCGGGAGCTATGAAGCGCATCTGCGATGCATGAAGTATGCCTTGCGGCAAATGAAAAATGTGGGTGATAAGGGCTGCTTTGCTTCACAGGATGCGCAGCATCCGACTTCATGATTAGCGCAGCAAATCACTTCATATTGCGCAGCAATACTTCATTTATTCACTAAGCTATCCGCACTCTATCAAGCTCCCAACATCTTCAAGCTCATAGTCAAACCGGCGGATACCAAGCTGACGACTTTCGATAAAGTCCTTTATCTCGGGCCAGTCGGGGTGAGCGGTGATATCGCCGTTGAACCAGATCTCATTGCCTATCCTGCCGGAAGCACCGCCGATAAAGCCGGTGTCGAACCCGATAAGCTTGACGTGCCCCGGCTGAACCCGCAAAACATCCACATCCGGCAGCTTTTCCAGTACAGAGGCAATACCGTTGTCTGCGGTGATGATGCTTTTTCCGTCCACAACCACGGAGGAACATTTTGCATATCCCTGACGGACGTTTATGGGCTTCAATCCCGTGGAAACCACTTTTTCCAGCAGTCCCGGAGCAGTTATATCCAACCTGTGAACAAAATATTTGTCAAGACACAGGGCGTTGTACAAAGCATCGCCGGGATATTCAGGTTTTAATTTTGTCGTGTCGGCAAAAATCACAGGACTTTCCGGTTGCGCACCGAGTTTGCACATCAGCATATCGGGATGAGCAGCCACAGACGGATGAAGGTTTTTTGCGGCAGTTGTAAAACTGACGGTAAAACCTTGGGTTTTCAATGCGTTTATAAGGTCGGTTCCTGTCAAAGGAGAAACAAAAATTGTAGGCATAGTCAAAAATTGTCCCATTAACAAATTGTTCAAATTTTGTTTAATGTCTGTACACCAACAAAAATTGCCTTGGTGTATACTATAATCGTCAGCAAGAACAAAACCTTCTCTTCTCTTTACATTCAATCAAATCCCCGAGAGACCGAAAGGCCTCGGAAAACCACCTGCGGTGCTTCACCTCCCGCAGGTGGTTTTTCTCGCTTTGTTGACAGTTTTTTAAAATTGTGAGCCAATTGCGGATACAATTGGCTCACACATTAATATTTCCACAGGAAATATTTCACACGCGCAGCGTATTTCATCCATCGACAGATGGATATCACAGATTTGCGAAGCAAATCTATTTCACTGCAAATCATCATGATTGATGATTTGCCTAATACCAGCCGATGGGTTTTCTGCTTTCTTCGGCGTAAAGTTCGGGCAGGAAACGGGCCAGGTTGGGATATTCCACGAGAACGTGGTTGCTCATGCCAACCAGCTGCTCAAAGGTGATCTTGTATCCTGGAACGGGTACGAATTTTCCATCTTCCAGCCGCATACCTCTGTAACAGCGGACACGCATTTCAACGCCGGTGCCATAGGGACGGAACTGATAAACGCTCAGGTCGTCGCCGCATTCGGCGGTGACCATGGTGCCGTTTTCGGGCAGGTTCACCAACTCGGGATCAAAACCGAAATCCTTGGGATCGTGGCAAATGGCGTGGAGATGGAGAATATTGTCGCCCTCACCGCCGTCGATGGATTCGGTGATAAAGTTTTTCTGGCCGTAACGGCGAACACGCAGAGGCAGACTTTCGTCCAAAGCACGCTGACGGGAGTATTCGTCCTCAAAACCGGTATCCACGTGTTCCTGAGGACACCAGATTTTGTAACGCAGGTTGCCCTGATCTTCGGGTACGGAAGGCGGTCTGACAAAATGCCATACATACCACCAGTCGATCATGTCGACGGTGACATTGGGCATCCAGATGTAGTTGGCCTGATATCCGGTACCGTCGGGCATAACGCATACGCCGTTTTCGCGTTCAAGATATCCGGGCTTGAAAAGTTCGTTGAGATTTTCGGGAGCCAGGGCATATTTGGGATCCATGGGCTCACGCAGCAGTTCCTGAGACAGGGGATTGAGGGGCAGCTGAGTCCAGTACCAGTATTTGCTGTAACTCAGGGCCAGTTCTTCCTTGGACAGAGGTTTTCTGGACATGGTTTGCTTCCTTTCTTGTTTTCTTCTCAATTTTACTTCAGTTTACTCAGTTCGATGGCAGTTTTTGTTGCCAGCAGAGCATTGTTTCTTACCAATGCGATGTTGCTTTCAAGGCTGTCGCCACCGGTGATCTCCTTGATGCGGGCAAGGAGGAACGGAGTGACCTTTTTGCCGTGGATACCCTGCTGTTCGGCTTCGGCAACGGCCTGATCGATGGCGGTGTTGATGACAGCGGGATCCATGGAGTATTCTTCGGGTACGGGATTGGTGACCAGCATGCCGCCTGAAAGACCCAGCTCCTGACGGGCATGGAACACTTTGGCGATATCTTCGGGTGTGTCCAGCTGATAGTCCACACCAAAACCGCTGGTGCGGGTGTAGAATGCAGGCAGCTCATCGGTGCCGTAACCGATAACGGGAACGCCTTTGGTTTCGAGATATTCAAGGGTCAGACCAAGGTCAAGTATGGATTTTGCGCCTGCACAAACTACCATAACTGGAGTCTGAGCCATTTCTTCCAGGTCGGCAGAAATATCCATGGTGGTTTCGGCGCCACGGTGTACACCGCCTATGCCGCCGGTGGCAAAAACGGAGATGCCGGCCATGTGAGCGATCATCATGGTGGTGGCAACGGTTGTTGCGCCGTCACGTCCCAGAGCCACAAGCACGGGAAGGTCACGGCGGGAGGTTTTTGCAACGTTCTGGCCTTCTTTGCCGAGATATTCAATTTCATCGGCAGTGAGTCCGGCTTTCAGTCTGCCGCCGATAATGGCGATGGTGGCAGGTACGGCACCTGCTTCACGGATAAGCTCTTCCACAGCCAAAGCAGTCTGGACATTCTGGGGATAGGGCATACCGTGGGATATAATGGTGGATTCCAGGGCAACAACGGGACGGTTGTTTTCAAGAGCGTCTTTTACTTCGGGGGCGATATCAAGATATTTGTTCAAAACAGATTTTCCTTTCTGAGAATTTCGTATATGTTATCCATGTTCATTTCAGGGCAAACCGAGTGGTCTGATGCGGCAGTTATGGCAGCAGCGGCCAGGCCAAGAAGCCCGCTTTTGAGCAGGTTCAGACCCTCCAGATGCGCTTTTACCAAAGCAGCGGTAAAGGCGTCACCGGCACCGGTGGTGTTGAGGGCAGGAACGTTCAGCACCGGCAGGGTCAGAGCGTGGGTTTTGTCTGCACAGTAAACGCCGTCGGCGCCCAAAGTGATAAAAACATTGCGCAGACCTGTTTTCAGAAGCTCATGGGCAGCTTCTTCCAGAGTATCTTTGCCGGTAAGCAGCTGAGCTTCCAGCCGATTGGGCTTGAAGGTATTCAGACTTCC
>JAZULX010000148.1:0-2205 GCA_045603325.1 Oscillospiraceae bacterium
TCTGCTTGTGCAGCCTTTGCAGGTTCTGCTGACAGGATGAAATACGAAGACGGCAAAAAGTATTTCGAAAATCTTCCGCTTGAAAACTGCATTGAAGTATGCTGGGCAACCGGAGGATCACTGGTGCCTGAGGACATAATGAAGCAGTATCTTGCGGCTTATATGGAGGGTTAGAATGACAGACACTCAACTTATTCAATTTGCCGAGCAAATGCTTTCTCGCTCATATGCTCCATATTCAAAATTTTGTGTAGGTGCTGCGCTGCTTGGAAAAAACGGCAAGGTTTACACCGGCTGCAACATTGAAAGTGCTGCTTACGGAGCAACCGTTTGTGCGGAAAGATGCGCTCTGTCCACAGCCGTTGCGGATGGCTGCCGTGAGTTTGACACTGTTGCAGTTATATCTTCTGCCGATGATTACTGTTCACCTTGCGGTATTTGCCGTCAGCTGATATTTGAGTTCGGCCCGGATACCAGAGTTTTGTGTGCTAAAACTTCCGAGGATTATAAAGAATTCAGGATTTCGGAATTGCTGCCTCTTGGTTTTGGCCCTTCGAATTTATAACAAAAAACCGCTTCAAAACATATGACGTGTTTTGAAGCGGTTAATTTTATTTAGTTCAGATTTTTTCTACGCCCAGTTCGACATTGTCGCCTGAAAGATCCCAGCTCTTGACAAAGCCCTTGACTTCGCCGTAGCTGATGCTGTCTGCCAGCAGGTCTTTCTTCATAGAGTCTTCGCTGCCGGAGATGAGCTCACGGGTGGCATCGCCGCAGTTGACGTAGATGTTGATGCGGTCGGTGACGTTGAAGCCGGCATCCTTACGCATGGTCTGCAGACGACGGATAAGCTCGCGGAGGTTGCCTTCCTTGATAAGCTCGTCGGTCAGTGCAGTGTCCAGAGCAATGGCGAAACGGCTGTCGCTCTTGGCGGCAAAGCCTTCGACCTTAGCGGTTTCAATAAGGACATCATCCATTGCAAGTTCAATATCTCCGCCTTCGCAGTGGAGAACCAGTTTGCCGGTTTCGTTCAGTTCAGCCATGGCCTTGGAACCGTCAAGCTCGCCAAGTGCTTTTCTGATTTCACCAAGTCGTTTGCCATACTTGGGTCCGAGAGTCTTCAGCTGAGGCTTGAAGATATAGGAACTGAAACGGGACATATCTGTCAGGAATTCAACGTTCTTGACGTTCAGTTCGTTTTCGATGATGTCGATAAAGAAGCTGTCGAGTTCGATGCCGGTGTTGACATACATTTTGTTCAGAGGCTGACGGTTGTTGACCTTGGCTTCGTTTCTTGCTGCACGACCCAGAACAACGATATCGTATGCTGCGTCCATCATGGCTTCGAGGTTCTTGTTGACGAGATTGTCATCGCAAACGGGGAAGTCGCACAGGTGGATACTCTCGGGAGCGTTGCTGTCCAGCTTGATCACCAGGTTCTGATATATATCCTCAGTGAGGAAGGGAATCATGGGAGCTGCGCACTTGCACAGGGTGACGAGAGCGGTGTAAAGAGTCATGAATGCGTTGACGGTATCTTCGGTCAGCTCGGTTTCCCAGAAGCGTTCACGGTTGCAGCGGACGTACCAGTTGGACAGTTCGTCAACAAAAGATGCCAGAACCTTTGCGGTTTCGGGGATGCGGTAGTTGGACATATTGTCGTCAACTTCGGCGATCAAAGTGTTGGTCTTGGAAAGCAGCCATTTGTCGAAAACGGGCAGCTTGTCGTAATCAAGAGTGTACTTTGTGGCGTCGAAACCGCTGATATTGGCGTACATTACATAGAACGCATAGGTGTTCCACAGGGTACCCATGAATTTGCGCTGACCTTCGGTAACAGCATCTGCATGGAAACGGTTGGGCAGCCATGGAGCGGAGTTTTCGTAGAAGTACCAGCGGATAGCGTCAGCGCCGTGGTCGTTGAGAGCATCAAAGGGGTCAACGGCATTGCCCTTGGACTTGGACATTTTCTGACCGTCCTTGTCCTGAACGTGACCGAGAACGATTACGTTCTTGTAGGGAGACTTATTGAACAGCAGTGTGGAAACTGCCAGCAGAGAATAGAACCAGCCACGGGTCTGGTCAACTGCCTCGGAAATGAAGTCGGCAGGGAAGTTTTCTTCGAACTTGTCCTTGTTTTCAAACGGATAATGCCACTGAGCAAAGGGCATGGCGCCGGAGTCGTACCAGCAGTCGATAACTTCT
>JAZULX010000149.1:0-3784 GCA_045603325.1 Oscillospiraceae bacterium
ATAATTGCGCCCACGTTGGTGGGGTTGACCACGTTTTCCAACACGGCGATTCGCCTTGCATCCCGGCAAATGTCCTCAACCGTGGGCAGGGTAGGACGGCGCATGGCACACAGCATGCCCCGGGTGAGCTTGAAGCCGGTGAGCTGGGTCAGAACGTCGAACTCGGCTGTATAAACGGGAATACTGCCGCAGCGGGAAATGACCTGCCGGGCATGGGTTTCGATATGTTCGCGCTGGACAAGCATGGACACAGGCTCATATCCCGCATCAAGCGCACGACCGATAACTATGGGACTTTCGGCGATGAACAGCCCCTGCTCGGGATGCTCCCGGTTAAGCAGCTGAGCTTCGGAAAGCCGGGCGTAAGCGTCCAGCTCAGGTGCGCCGAAATCGGTGATTTCAATTACGTTTGCCATGAGACCTCCGGGTGACTTTGGTAATTAGAATTATAAAGGTTTTGAAGCCGAAAAGCAAGGACGAGCAGATTGATGCCAACTGAAACATTGACTTGCTTGGGGCTTTGGGATAAAATTAATGTATATTGGAAAATATTCGGTAAAGGCACCATCCGGTGCCGAAGGAAGGAACCGTATGAAAGTTGTATTACAGAACCTGACCAAGAAATATCCCAGCCGCAGCAAGACATCCCGGGAAGATGTGGTTGCGGTAAACGATTTCAATTTCGAGATACCCGACGGCAAGCTGATAGGCCTTTTGGGTCCGTCAGGCTGCGGAAAAAGCACCACGCTGAATCTTCTCAGCGGTTTGCAGAAGCCCACCGAGGGCAAGATATTCTTCGGCGACGATGATGTCACCGGTCTGCCTGCGGAAAAAAGGGGAGTAGGACTGGTGTTCCAGAACTATGCGCTGTACCCCCACCTGACTGTCCGCCAGAACATCATGTTCCCCCTGCAGAACCTGAAAGGGGAGGACAAGCTGACAAAACAGCAGATGGAAGAAAAGTCTCTTGAGGCTGCAAAACTGGTGCAGATAGACCAGCTTATGGACCGCAAACCCAGCGAACTTTCCGGCGGTCAGCAGCAGCGTGTTGCCATAGCCAGAGCTCTTGTGAAAATGCCCAGAATTCTCCTGCTGGACGAACCTCTGTCCAACCTTGACGCCCGGCTGAGACTTCAGACCAGGGAAGAGATCCGCCGCATCCAGCGTGAAACCGGCATCACAACGGTTTTCGTCACCCACGACCAGGAAGAAGCCATGAGCATTTCCGACATGATCGTTGTTATGAAAGAAGGCGTTGTCCAGCAGATGGGCAAGCCCCAGGAGGTTTATGACGATCCCGTAAACCTTTTCGTGGCCACGTTCCTTGGCACTCCGCCCATCAATGTTTTCGACGGACAGGTCAAAGGCGGCAAGCTGTATATCGGTGACGACGGAATCCTTGACGTTCCCGGTGCAGAAGACGGACCGGTGCATGCAGCCATCCGCCCCGAGGGATTCATACCCAACGAAAACGGTGAGCTTGTCTGCAGCCTGACAGCTGTGGAAGTCATGGGCAGGGATATCAGCGTTGTATCCACCCACGATGCGAGCCGGAACACTGCCATACGTTCCATAATCAGCGCAGAAAACACCATAAATCTGGACTGCGATACCGTCCGGTTCAGCGTAAAGCCCAACAAGGTGTTTATCTTCCGCAAGGACACTCAGGAACGCATCCGTTTTGAAATTGGGGGATAAGGAATATGAACAGGAAAAACTGGAAAGCATGGCTGTACCTGTTGCCGGCAGTCCTGTTTCTGGGATTCTTTATGGTTTATCCGCTGATAGACGTGTTCATTTACTCGTTTGAAGAGGGATACAACTCAGCCTCCCAGACATTTTTCGGCGTCGGTATGTACAACTATCAGTACATACTCCGGGACCCCTACTTTTTGCAGGCGGTGAAAAACACCTTCATACTGGTTATGATAACCGTGCCCATTTCCACCTGCATTGCGCTGCTGATATCCGTTGGACTCAGCTCCATCAAGGCAATAAAAAACCTGTATCAGACCATATACTTCCTGCCCTATGTAACCAACACTCTGGCGGTAGGTCTTGTGTTCATGATACTGTTCAAGCAGACTCCGTACACCGACGGTCTTGCAAACCTGATAATCAACTTCTTCGGCGGTTCATCGGTGGACTTTATCGGCGGCCCTTACTGGGCAAAGATGTTTGTGCTGTGCTTTTACACCGTTTGGGTGGTCATGCCGTTCAAAATACTCATCCTCACCAGCGCATTGGCATCCGTCAATCAGGACTATTACAACGCTGCCAAGGTGGACGGCACCTCAAAGCTCAGAATCTTTACCCGCATAACCCTGCCCATGATATCTCCCACCATATTTTATCTGGTCATTACCGGTTTTATCGGCGCATTCAAGGCTTACAGCGATGCCGTTGCCCTGTTTGGCACCGACCTGAACGCTGCGGAGATGAACACCATCGTGGGTTACGTTTACGATATGCTCTACGGCAACAGCGGCGGTTATCCGTCCTATGCATCGGCTGCGGCCATCATCCTGTTTGCCATCGTGCTGACCATCACTTGCATCAACCTGCTTATCAGCAGGAAGCATGTGCATTATTAAGGGGGTGGCGAAATGGATAAACAGATAGATTACGCAAAGATGGAAAAATCCGCAAACGCCAAAGAAACCACCCGCAAAGTGGTCATTTACGCCTTGCTGACAGTCTGGGCAGTCATGGTTTTGTTCCCGTTTTACTGGATGCTGCTGACTTCTGTCAAAAGCTACAGTGCCTATAACGCGGAATATATACCTCAGTTCTTCACCCTGTCGCCCACGATACAGAACTATATCGACGTATTTACCACCGTTCCTCTGGCAGACTACCTTTTCAACACCCTTGTGTTTACCGTTGCCACCACCGCCATTATGCTGGTGGTCACGGTGCTGGCAGCCTTCGCCTTTGCAAGACTGGAGTTCAGGGGCAAGAACATCGTGTTCACCATCTTCCTGTCTCTGATGATGATACCCAGCGAACTGGTGGTCATCACCAACTTTGTCACCATAACCAACCTCGACCTGCGCAACACCTTTATGGGTCTGATACTGCCGTCGGTCACGTCGGTGTTTTACATTTATCTGCTGCGCGAAAACTTCGCCCAGATACCCGACGAACTGTATTACGCAGCCAAGGTGGACGGCACTTCCGACCTGAAATATCTGCTGAAAGTGCTTATCCCCATATGCAAGCCCACGATCATCACCATCACCATCCTGAAAGTCATCGAGTGCTGGAACAGCTATGTCTGGCCGAGCCTGATTACCGACGATGCTGCGTATTTCCTGGTGTCCAACGGTATTCAGGAGATCCGTGAAAACGGTCTCGGACGTGAAAACATTCCTGCCATGATGGCGGCTGTGGTGGTAATATCCGTACCCCTGATAGTCCTGTTCCTGATTTTCCACAAAAAGATCATGGCAGGCGTTTCGAGAGGAGGTACAAAGGGATGATGAAAAGAATTACGGCCATTGTGCTGATATGCCTGCTTTGCCTGACCATGCTTGCCGGATGCCACGGCTCCAGAGGCATGGAGTCCTTTGAGGTGCCGGAACAGTTCGACGAATCCCGGCAGTATGAGATAACCTTCTGGGCAAAGAACGACACAAACGTCACTCAGGTCAGAATCTACGAAAAGGCCATTGAGGATTTCCAGAAAATCTATCCAAATATCACCGTAAATCTCCGGCTGTACACCGATTACGGCAAGATTTACAACGACGTTATAACCAACATCTCCACCAATACCACTCCC
>JAZULX010000150.1:0-4619 GCA_045603325.1 Oscillospiraceae bacterium
CGGTCAAAGACCGCCCCTACAACGCACGATGTGACGTATCACGCCAACTACGCTGTCATTTCGAACGCCAGCTCTGCTGGCGGAGAAATCCCCATCTTGTTACGCAACAACCAAAGCCGTCATTTCTCCCGCGGAAATGGCGGCTTTGGTTTACTTTTTAATCCAATCCTGTTATCATATTCTCAAAGGAGATTGAAACATGAAGCTGCTTATCAACGGAACAGAATATGCTTTCGCGACCGGCGAAACCGTTATGGATGTACTGCGCCGTGAGAACATTCCTGTTAACGGACCCTGCGGAGGAAAAGGCACCTGCGGAAAATGCATCGTAACTGCAAACGGAGCAGAAGTGCTGGCTTGCAGGACAACGATCCGGAATGGAATGATCGTTGTTGCGGACGCAAAAAAGGACATGGAAGTCCTGGAGCGGGGTATTGAACAGGAAGTTGACATAACTAATAATGCGTCCGAAGATGAACTGGGCATAGCCTGCGATATCGGCACCACTACAGTGGTTTGCCATCTGATACATATGAAGTCTGGCAAACGCCTTGCCACTGTCAGCGGAGCCAATGCTCAGGCACCCTGGGGAGCAGATGTCATTTCACGGATTCAGGCAGCGTCAGATGGCCAGCTTGGGGAACTCAAAGGGGCAATAATTCAGCAAATCAGCGGATATATTGCCGAATTGTGCAATAAATCCGGAGAGAATATAAACACAATAAAGTACATGTCTGTGGCAGGTAACACCGTTATGTGCCACCTGTTTGCGGGCATTTCACCCGAGAGTATCGGCAAGGCTCCGTACACTCCCTCATCCTTGTTTGGTGAAGCCTGCAATGCTCACGAACTGGGACTGAACATTGAGGCAGAGGTATACATAACACCGTCAATTTCCGGATACGTCGGCGGCGATATAACAGCCGGGGTGCTGGCGTGCGGCATGGGTGACGGAACATCCCTGCTTATCGACGTTGGCACTAACGGCGAAATGGTGCTGTGTGTGGATGGTAAAATGCTCTGCTGTGCCACGGCTGCAGGCCCTGCCTTTGAAGGTGCCGAGATTGAATGCGGCGCACCTGCACAGTCCGGAGCCATTTCTGCGGTCAGGGTTGACGGAGACCAACTTGCCTTGACCGTCATCGGGGGAGGAAAACCTACCTGCATTTGCGGTTCGGGTCTGATAGATGCTTTGTCTGCCATGCTGCAGCTGGGATCAGTTGATGAAACAGGCAGGTTGCTTGATGAGGACGAATCGGAGTCTCCACAGTTTCTGATGGATAAAGACGGTGACGATGTATTTGTGCTGTCAAAAGACGGAGCAGTTTACATAACACAACAAGATATACGCAAACTTCAATTGGCAAAAGCAGCCATAGCAGCAGGAATAGGTGTACTTCTGGAGGAAGCAGATATCAAAGCAGAGCAGGTGCAGTCGCTCATGCTTGCCGGAGGGTTTGGCAGCAGAATGAACCCTGTAACCGCTGCCGCCATTGGACTGATACCTCGTCAATTGCTCCCTGTTACCAAGGCCGTTGGCAATGCAGCCGGTGAGGGAGCCGTTGCCGCACTCTTGTCTATGACTGCCCGAGAAAGACTTGAGGAGCTCAAGGAGAATATGAAATATATCGAGCTTTCCAACCACAAAGGCTTCACTGACAGATTTATAGAAGAAATGATGTTTGAATAGTTAACATAATGTTAGGAGAACCATATGAAAAAACTATTTTCAATACTGCTTGCGCTGTTCTTGCTGGCTACTCTTTCAGCCTGCGCACCCAAAATACCCAATGGTTACGACCAGGCGACCCTTACTTCCACTGCTCAAAGCGTTATTCAGCTTGTCAACAAAGGCGATTATGAATCTGTTATTTCCATGCTTCGGCAGGATATGCAGAGCGAAGTAACAATGGAAGATTTGTCACTTGCCTATGACGAACCGATTGCACAAGCCGGTGCTTTTGTGGAATTCAAGGAACCCGGATTCTCTGTCACCAATGACCAATCCACCGGGGAAACCTATTGTGTTGTAGAACTGAAATGCAAGTATGAGAACAAGAGTTACGATTTCAACGTTACTTTCAACCGCGCCATGAATGTGGTTGGATTGTTTATGAAATAATGTTTCCCTAACCCCTAGACCCTAACCCCTAACCCCTAAAAAACCAAGAATAAACCGCCGGTTATCCCGTCGGTTTATTCTTGGTTTTTTTATACTATATCATATGCGGCAAACATACCGTCGCGGATGGCCTGCATGATCTTGGCGGGCTTTTTGCAGTCGCCGATGATGCGGGTGTTGGCACAGGCGGTCATGAGTTCTTCGACTTCCTTGGTCTTGGCTCTCATGCCGATGGCGAACAGAACGGTGTCGGCCTCGATGCTCTTGATGGTGCCGTCCTTTTCCTTGTAGCTGATGCCGTCGGGACGAACCTCGGTACAGGCAACGCCGCAGGTGATGTTGACGGTTTCGGGCATGAACAGGTCGATAGCCTGACGGTGAGACATGTAAGCGTCACGAGCGTAATCGTCCAGCATTTCGATGACCTGGACTTCGCAGCCGTACTTGTCGGCCAGATGCATGGAGCATTCAACGCCGATAAGACCGCCGCCGATCATGATGACCTTTTTGCCAACCAGTTCGGGGTTTTCGTAAGCCCACAGAGCGTGGTGAGCGTTTTCTTTCAGACCGGGGATGCCGGGAACAACAGGTTCGGAACCGATGGCAAGGATAACTGCATCGGGTTCGTAGGATTCGATAACGTCAGCGGTAACATTGACGCCGGTAACAACATTGACGCCTGCACGACGGGTGCGGACAACAAGGCTTTCACGGTAACGGCGCATGTCTTCCTTGTGGCAGTCTTCGTCGGTGTACCACAGAACGCCGCCGAGACGGTCGGACTTTTCAAGCAGGGTAACGTTGTGGCCTCTTTCTGCTGCTGTAATGGCAGCATACATGCCGCCTACGCCGCCGCCGACAACCAGAACGTCCTGAAGCCTGCGTACGGGAGGCTGCCACTGCATACGAAGTTCACGCATGGAGTAGGGGTTGACGGTACACTGGAAGGTTTCTGCATGGGGTCTGGCGTTGGGGTCAGAAGCCAGAGGATTGAAGCAGGAGCAGCGGAGGCAGGGAGCGATCTCGTCTTCACGGCCTTCGGCAACCTTGTTGACAAACTGAGGATCGGCCAGCATCTGACGACCCATGGCAACGAAGTCGCACTTGCCGGAAGCGATGGCTTCTTCAATCTGTTCGGGAGAGTTGAAACCGCCGACAGCAACAACGGGGATGTCAACGACTTTCTTGACAGCTTCAGCCAGATCCAGGTTGCAGCCGTGGGGATGGAACATGGAGGAGAAAGCCTTGGACACAACATGGTTGTGATACAGGCCGGAGGTGACATGAACAAGGTCGATCTTGTCCTGAATCATCTTAACGAACTGGGCGCATTCTTCAACTTCCAGACCGCCGGGAACACGTTCTGCACCGGAGATACGGTATTCAATGAGCAGGTTGTTGCCGCAGACTTCGCGGATACGGTCAAGAACCATAATGGGGAACTTGGCACGGTTTTCAAGGCTTCCGCCATATTCGTCGGTACGGGTGTTGGTCAGGGGAGACAGAAACTGACCCAGCAGCCAGCCATGACCGCCGTGGAGCATGACCATATCAAAACCGTTGGCCTGAGCGCCGGCACAGGCGTTGGCAAAGGTGTCGGCCACTTCACGCATCATAGCTTCGTCCATTTCATCTACGGTAACGCCGTCTTCACGGACATAACCTACGGGGCCGATGGGGTTGCGGCCGCTGGAAATGGTGTCGGGGTGGTTAACGTTGCCAATGTGGTTGAACTGAACGGAAGCAACAGCTCCGTGAACCTTGATGGCTTCGGACAGAACAAACAGGGATTCCAGCTTATGTACGGAAGCATCATCTCTTACAAAGTCGATGCTGTGGTCATGACGGGCAGCGCGGTCAAAGTCGATAAAGGTTTCGGTGATGGTAACGGCAGCAACACCGCCTCGTGCGCGGTTTTCGTAGCCGTTGATGCATTCCTGAGTGGGAGTGCCGTCGGCCCAGACGGTACGGTCGGTGGTCATGGGGGAAGCCATGACACGGTTCTTGAATGTAACGCCCTTGATGGTCATGGGCTTAAACATATTTGGATACTTGATCATGCGAAAAGCCTCCTGAAATGTATATTTTTCTATTCTGGCTAAAGTATAACATATAAATACTGAATTGAAAATATCGCACAATAAAGTAATGTCCTTACCTCTAGGTAAGGTGTAATAAACCTGTCATTTATGAACATGCGGTCAGCAAGCTGAACCATCGGAGAAATCCCCCTCCCGGTATGTGTTGCATACAAGAATGGGGATTTCGGTATAAATCAACGTTGCTGGCTGATGAGACTGTCAAAACACCTCATCCGGCTTCGTTCCACTCAGCCGCCTTCCTCGCAGGTGGAAGGCGATTTTACGCACAATGTAACGTAATGAAAATATTAATTATTAACTATTAATTATTAATTATCAATTGAACTGTACCCGTGCCAATACTCGCCGGTGGGGTCAATATCCATGCCACGGCGTTTCATTTCATGCCAGCCCCA
>JAZULX010000151.1:0-2270 GCA_045603325.1 Oscillospiraceae bacterium
GCCATTTGCGGCTATCGAAATGACAGAAATATGGAGATTAAACCTATGGCAATTATCGAGCTAAACAATCAAAACTTCAATCAACAGACAGAAAACGGCAGTATACTTGTGGACTTCTATGCTGACTGGTGCGGTCCGTGCAAGTCCATGGCGACTGTTCTTGACCAACTGTCAGCTGAAGGCGTTCTCATCGGCAAGGTCAACATCGACCATCAGCCTGAGCTGGCAACTCAGTGGAAAGTCAGAAGCGTGCCAACCCTTATCTGGTTCAAAAACGGTCAGCCCACTGCAAGAAGTGCAGGAGCAAAAACCAAGAACGCAATCAGCGAAATGATAAAGCAGTAGATTTTTGTTGTATTAGCAATAGAGATTTGGTAGAATATTGGCATTATTGGTTGCCGCGAAATGGCAGCCCCTCCCCTCTAACAGGGGAGGCTTATATGCTTACATATGGATTTGGTGTTGAAATGAACAAAAAGAGTTTTATGATCGGTCTTGCCAGTTACGTCATTTGGGGCATACTGCCTGTTTACTGGCACGCCCTTGACGGTGTTGATTCAATATTTATACTGTGCAACCGCATACTGTGGTCGGCAGTGTTCACGGTTATTGTTATGAAAGCTACCGGCAGGCTGCATCTGCTTAAAGAAGCGTTTAAAAACAAAGAAACCATGAAATACATGGTTCCTGCCGCAATTGTTATTACATTGAACTGGGGTCTGTATATCTGGTCCATCAGCGCAGCTCATCTGTTGGATTCCAGCTTTGGTTATTACATTGAGCCCCTGATCGTTTCCCTGTTCGGCATTGTCCTGTTCCGTGAGCGATGCACAAAAATGCAGATAGTTGCTTTCTGCTTTGCATTGGTGGGCGTGGCATATTTCACCATCCGCCTCGGCAGGCTGCCCATGCTGTCATTGGGCATTGCCATGTCCTTCGCCGTTTACGGCGCACTGAAAAAGAAAGTACACATTGACCCCATGGCAGGCATAGCCATCGAAACACTGATAATGTCTCCCTTGGCTTTGGTTTACATAATTATTGCGCTTGTTAGTGGTGCCTCCGGCATCACCGCTCCTGTGCTGCATCCTGTTTTGCTGGTGCTGGCAGGCGTTGTTACTGCTGCTCCGCTGATTCTGTTTTCCAGTGGTGTCAACGATCTGCCCCTTTACATCATGGGATTTTTGCAGTACATCAGCCCCACCCTGCAGATGTTTATCGGTCTGTTCTATGGCGAAACCCTGACAACCGACCAGATGATATGCTTTGTGCTGATCTGGATAGGTTTCGGCATCTTCTCCGCATCGCTGATAAAAGACAGCAGGAAAGAAATCTCAAAGGTATGAAAATACTGCCATTTCGAACATTACACGGCGTTCGAAATGGCAGTTTTTATTACACCACAACGGCGGTGTCCTTTCGCACTTTTTCCCAACTGAATTCGCTTACCAGCTCCCGGGCAGACACTGCTTCGGGAGCTTCAATTATGCCTGCAATATGAGCAAGTTTGCCCACAAGCTGCTGGGGAGTGTAGTTCTTTTCAAGTTCGCTCAAGTCCATGTCTTTGTCGCGCTTGGAAAGGCGCCGTCCACCAGGCGCAGTAAGCAGCGGAAGATGGTAATAAGACGGTATATCATATCCCAGAAGTTGGTTAACATAAATCTGTCTGGGTGTGGAGTCCAGCAAGTCGCATCCACGGACAACTTCCGTAACTCCCATAAGCGCATCGTCCACCACCACCGCAAGCTGATAGCCGTAGACACCATCTGCCCGGCGGATGATGAAGTCTCCGCACTCTGCGGCAAGGTTCTGGCTGAACTTTCCCAGATGTCCGTCTGTGAAAGACACTTCCCTGTCCGGAACTTCAAGCCGCCATGCGGGAACTTTTGTCATCTGAGAACGTTGTTCATCGGTGAGATTTTTGCATACACCGGAGTAAATGTACTGACCATCGGATGCATGGGGTGCCGAGGCAGCATGGAGCGATGCTCTGCTGCAGTAGCAGGGGTAAACAAGCCCCATTTGGTTCAGCTTGTCAAACACTTCGTCGTATATCTGCCCTCTTTTACTTTGCAGATACGGTTCAAAGCAGCCACCCTCGTCCCAGTCCAACCCCAGCCATTTCAGGTCCTTTTCAAACTGGAGAGCATTTTCCATGCGGCAGCGGCCAATGTCCAGATCCTTTATGCGCAGCACTATCTGACCGTTTTTGCTTCGAACCGAAAGCCAGGCCAGCAGCGCCGAAAACAGGTTGCCAAGATGCATTCTGC
>JAZULX010000152.1:0-1901 GCA_045603325.1 Oscillospiraceae bacterium
GACGTGCTTGGGCAGGGGCTCTTCGATGCTCATGAGCATGGCGGGCCAGATGATGGAGTGGAAACGGACAATCTCCTTGCCGACGATGTGATAGTCGGCGGGCCAGTACTTGTCGTAGTCGTTATACTTGTTGTTGAGGAAGCCGAGGGCGGTGGTGTAGTTGCTCAGCGCGTCCACCCAAACGTAGACCACGTGCTTGTCGTCAAAGTCTACGGGAATACCCCAGGTGAAGCTGGTGCGGGACACGCACAGATCCTCAAGGCC
Organism: Oscillospiraceae bacterium; assembly: GCA_045603325.1. Classification (GTDB taxonomy): domain Bacteria; phylum Bacillota; class Clostridia; order Oscillospirales; family Oscillospiraceae; genus SIG469. The sequence goes on from JAZULX010000152.1 coordinate 265, forward strand.
GGGCTTGATGAAGTTGTTGACCATCTCGTTCACGCGGCTGCGGGGCTCAAGGAAGTCGGTGTTCTCCAGCAGGTCCTGCACGGGCTTGGCATACTTGGAAAGACGGAAGAAGTAAGCCTCTTCCTTGGCGGGATGAACGTCGCGGCCGCAGTCGGGGCACTTGCCGTCCACCAGCTGGCTTTCGGTCCAGAAGCTTTCGCAGGGAGTGCAGTAAAGGCCTTTGTATGCGCCCTTGTAGATATCACCATTGTCATACATTTTGCGGAATATCTTCTGGACGGATTCAACGTGATAATCGTCGGTGGTGCGGACGAAACGGTCGTTGGAAATATTCATCAGTTTCCACAGCTGCAGAATGCCGCCTTCGCCGTTGACACCTTCAACGATGTCGTCAACAAACTGCTTGGGAGTTTTGTTGACAGCCTTGGCTTTTTCTTCGATTTTCTGGCCGTGTTCGTCTGTACCGGTGAGGAACATTACGTCATAGCCCTTGAGTCTTTTGTAACGGGCGATGGAGTCGGTTGCGACGGTACAGTAGGTGTGGCCGATATGCAGCTTATCCGAAGGATAGTATATCGGTGTTGTGATAAAAAATGTGTCTTTCATATATTGCCTCCAAAATGTTATTACAAAATCAGATAAGTCTGGCAAGAAGCTGTTCAACAGTGGGTTGAGGTTCCTCCAGCCAGTATGCTTTGCCGGTATTTTCCCTGTCCAACAGTTTATTGTTGTAAAGTTCACGGCGCAAAGTTGCCGGATCGTTGAAGCTGTGCCACATCCGCAGAGCATCATTCATCTCCGCTTCTGTGTATGTTCTGCCTTTTTCCAGCTTGCCCGCCAGATAATACAGCGCATACAGTTTCATTTTCTTCTTTGCAGGCAAAGCCTTGAGCTTTCCCTGTTCGTCGAGGAAGTTTTTCAATATGCCGCTGACGTCCATCTTCTCACCTCCGGGTAAAAACACACGCCCCTGGGAAAACCCAAGGGCGAAAATTTCGCGGTACCACCTTGTTCATCCCGCCCTCACAGGCGAGACCTTACGAAGTTCATGCAAACTCCTGCGATATAACGGTCGCTCCCGTCGCAGCCTTACCGGTTGCCCGGTTCGGTACGCGGCTCCGGGGCCATGTTCAGCACGCATCCTGCTCCTCCTTTTCACCAAAACGGAGGCTCTCTTTGCCATTTTGCGGGCTTACTCTTCCCTTCATAGCCTTTGTATTCAATTGATTGTGATTATATGTTTAAATAAGGAAATTGTCAAGTGCCCGTTCGCTTTCGGAAAAATACTTATCGTACGCCCATGCAGCAGGGTTTTCTTCAATGTATTTTCGAACTTCATACAGCACGGCTTCGTTTCGAATCACGGTATCATAAAAAGAAGCTTGCCACAATTGGTTTCTTTTGTCCGCCGAAACGATTCTGTTATATTCTCTGGTTGAACAGGATTTGAACCCCTTAACAATATCATGTAGGGAACGCCGTCCCCGGCGTTCCGCTGTATCATTCTTCTCTTTTGTATTGTCAATTACAACAATGCCGTGAATATGATTTGGCATCAGGCAAAAGCAGTCTGTGCTTATTGTAAGATCCAATGCCGAAATGCCTTCCCACGCCTCAAGCTCTACTTTGCCTATCAG
>JAZULX010000153.1:0-3990 GCA_045603325.1 Oscillospiraceae bacterium
GCAGAAAAGGGCGAATACGACAGCCCTTATCAGCTGTTGGAATTCTATCAGCCGGTGTTTGCCATGCACAGCCGTTGGAAGCGGGCGCATCTGCCCTCCAAACATGTCAGCGGTTACGGCTGCAAGGGTGCGTCCCTTGACCCCCAGTTTATCAAGGGTTCTGAGGACGTAACGGGTCTGTTTGCCGAAAACGAAGAACGGCTGCCCATCCCCGAAGACTCCATTTATGAGCTGGATCTGCTGTTTGATTACATTGAAGAAAACGGTGTCAACGCCTGCTTTTTCTATTCTCCCGCAGTGGTCAGCTATGACGTGATACCTTACATGAACACGCTCATTGACTATATCCGGGACGCCGGCTACACTCTTTACGACGGTGCGGCGAATTTTGAGGAAACGGGCCTGTATCCGCCCACGGACTATATGGATCGTTCCCACACCAACCTCAGCGGCGCCATCAAGTTCACCAGATGGCTTGGCGGCAAACTGGTGGAGGATTACGGATTTGAGGACAAGCGGGGAAACCCGGACTATGCGTCCTGGGACGAATCCGTTGAACATTACGACCGCACAGTGCGAATAATAAGCTTCCAGTGATAAACAACCCCCTGACAGCTGCAGTTGTCAGGGGGCTTTTGTATTATTTGCAGGCAGAACCGGAAGCTTTTGCAAAAACGTATCCGGCTTCCATGGCGGAAGTCAGATTCTTCTTAGCCCGGGATATTCCCCGGCTCACAACGCTGGGATTTACATTGAATATTTCGGCAATTTCCACGCCGGAAAGCCCCTGGGCATACAGGCTGAAATACTTGTACTGAGTATCGGTCAGCAGGGGCCTGAGCTGCTCGATAGTCACCATGTTCGGCAGACGGTTCCTGCTGCTGCGCCTGTTTTTGCTAAACTTTCTTTCAGCGGTCATAGCTCATCACCCGGGCAGTGTTCCTGATGCAGCGGTGTGTGCGGTCATAGTAATGCTCCATAAGCCTGGCCTGAGACCTCAGCTGGCCGCGTACAAGGGTATAATGCCTGATTTTTGCTTCCGTCTCCGTATCCCCGGGAAGCCTGTTTTTCCGAAGGGACTCAATGCGCTCGGTAAGCCCGGCACAGGTGTTGTAATAATCCATGGACAGCTCGTACAGAGTCATAATATCACCTCGTAATTATAGTGTAAGCATATAGGTAAACAGTATCGAATCAAAAACATCCCGTGGGCAGGGCTGTGCTGCCCCGGGAAAAACCCGGCAGAAGCTGAAGAGGACAGATTTGAAAGACTTTGGAGGTATTATGGTGCTCCTGCCGGGATTTTTGCATAATTGTTGGGATCAACTTCTGAAAAAACTCAGTTGCCTCAGACGTATCCTTGCCGCTGTTCGTGAGACTCCGAAGGTGCGGCAAATATGGTCCACGGTTTTTTCACAGGAATTGTTTTCTATGCCCTCAACCAGGTATGGCCGTGCGGAAAAATGGGGATTTGCGTCGTAAACTGCTCGGCTAAAGGCAGTGAGCGGCATGAGCAGGCAGCTGGCCATGGCGTTGGCCTGCCATTCCAGCCATTCTTCGGTTGTTTTGGGGGCAAAGTCACAACACAGAGAAGCTTCCCGGCAAAGGCAGCGCAGCGCCTGCCTGCCGTAGCCGAAAACTTCACGATGCAGCAGCCAGTGAGATATTTCGTGGGCCAGAGTAAAGCGTTTTCGCAGAGTAGGGTCGGGCATCAGCATCACGGTGCCTTCGTCCATGACCTCGCAGCGATATTCCAGCCCGGGCGTAACATACTCCACCAAGCCCTGACCGAAAACTGTCATGCCAAGGATATCTCCCCGGGGAGACAGATAGCCTTCCACAACCATCAGGCCCAGATTGTCTGCCAGCCGGTACAGGTCGGTGGGCTGAGGCGTATCGGAGCAACCGGGCAAAAGCTCGTCCAGAGTGGAAAGGGCGAGCCGATCCAGCTGCTGACGGCTGAATCTGGGCAGAACATCAGTTTGTCGAACCATCGTTTTTCACCATGCTGTCTATAAAATCCTGCCACTGACGGTCGGAGATCTTATAGTCTCTTGCTTTGCGCAAGGCTACCCGGGCAATATCGGTGGAATCAATATATTCCCTGAGGTCCGGGTATCCATCGTTGCGGCATTTGCCGGCAAGGTCGTAGAAAACATCCTTTTCGTCGCCGGAAATTTCCAGCACCTGTTCCAGGGCAGACAAAAACTTGTCCGGCGGAGCATAGCGGTTGCCCCGCTCAACATCGCTGAGATAAGCGGGAGCCATGCCGATTTTCATCGCCACAGACCGCAGCGACAACCCCAGAGCTTCCCTTCGATTGCGGATATATGCACCAAAAGCTTCATTCATAACTGCGTCCAGTCCTTTCCTGAGCATGCATTTTGCGAACAAATGTACGGTTAATTTACCTAAATAATACCACTTTGAAAGCGATTTGTCAACACAAAAGCGAACAAATGTTCTGGAATTTTTTCCGCCCTGCAAAAAAAGTTAAATATCGAACAGTTTGTACGGGAATTGTAATTGAATTTGTGACCCGGTTGTAGTAAAATCAAATGGTTAAGAAATAAAGGAGGTATTTACCAATGTCTAAACCTTATGTCAATGAAAACGGCAAACTGGTTACCATGCTGGTTGACGGCGTAGAAAAGACTTATGAAGCCAATGTACCCGGCGCAGTCTATGTTGAAACCGATCAGCTGGCCGAACAGCCCTGTTCCTTTACCGCCAGAGGCATCGAGCCCTATCGTGCAGCCATCTTTGTAGGTCCCGAAGGCATCCAGGACAACATGTCCGTCAAGGGTGCTGTCAAGGGCGAGATCGGCGCCAAGGAAGCCTGCGGCATCAAGATTGACTCCACCAGCGACAACTTCTCCGCCCTCATGGGTGTTGGCGGCGAATACACCATCAAAGACTCCGAACTGAACTTCGACACCAAGGCCGACGGCAAGTACATCTGCGACTTCTCCGGCTACGGCTCCGTCATCACTGCTCTCAAGGGCTCCAGGTTCGTAGTTGAAAACACCAAGATCAAATCCGTTGGTGTTGCAAAGTGCGCTCTGTTCTCCGACAATCAGTCTCACTGCCTGTTCAAGAACTGCGACGTTGAAGTCTGCGGCGGCACTCTGTATGAAGGCTATGTAAACTCCGCTGACCAGAAGACCATGGTCGCTCCTCCCTGGGTTCTCGGCATTTCCGGCAACGCCCGCGGCATCAACCTCGAAGGCGACCGCGGTGCAGCTACTGTAGTCGACACCGACTTCAAGGCCAACCAGTGGGGCGTTCTCTCCACCGACTCCGGCACCAACATGCAGCTGTATGTCATCGACTCCAAGATGACTCTTATGGGCAAGGATCCCATCCCCGCATGGGATAAGCTCGATCCTTACAGCGTCAACTATGGCTCCGGCTATGGTACTTACGTCATCGGCAACGCTCATGAAGAATTCTTCGGCGCTGACATCAAGGTCGGCACCATGTGCGCCGTTGTCCGCGGCGGTACCGCTACCTATCAGTCCTCCAAGGGTCTCATGAAGGTAACCTCTCCCGTTACCGGCGAAACCCTGTACGAAGGCGAAGGCAAGGGCAATGTCACCAAGATCTACTCCGATGTTTTCGGCTGGATGGCTCATGGTGATGGCGAAGTCAACGTTATCGACGGCACCGAAGTCGAATGCGGCGACGCTCTGTTCCTGCTGAAGTCCAACGGCGTCAACATGAATCTGGATAACTGCGTTGTCAACTCCAAGACCGGCGTTCTTGTTCAGATGATCGACGACGATGACTCCCTGGTCGGCGCAAACTTTGCAGGCGGCGCTCCTGCTTTCAACACTGAGTTCAACGAGCAGGCCGGCTGGCCCTCCGATAATGGTCTCATCACTTCCAAGATGCCCAAGGCTCCTGCAGGCGGCCCCGGCGGGCCCGGCGGTCCCGGTGGGCCTGGTGGTCCTGGTGGTCCCGGCGGGGCTCCCGGGGGTCCTGGTGGGC
>JAZULX010000154.1:0-1835 GCA_045603325.1 Oscillospiraceae bacterium
TCAATATCAACCACAGGCTGAACAATATGCAGCTGCACGGGTTGGGGTTCAGGTTCAGGTTCAGGCTCAGGCTCGGGTTCAGGCTCTGGTTCAGGTTCGGGCTCGGGTTCGAATTCCGGCTCGGGTTCAGGCTCGGGCTCAGGCTCGGGTTTCTGCTCAATTTTTTGATTGGCATCAGTCAGCTCATTCCAAATAGGTCTGCTGTAGGAACCAAATTCACCATCGGGCAGATCAAATCCATCATCCGACAGTTCAAATATGTCGTCCTCGGGAGGAGGAGAATAGGAAGAAAACTCCGCAAGTATATCCTCAAGGCTGAAGCCTTCGGAACGGGTATCAAGTTCGTTGTTTTTATCGTTGCTCATAAGCTTATCCACCTCTGCGTTATGTCAACCAACTCTCTGTCTTACAGCTTCATAAAGCAGTATTGCAGCTGCAGCCGATGCGTTAAGGGATGAAATCTTGCCTTTCATGGGAATGCTGACTTTAAAGTCACAGTTTTCCTCCACAAGGCGGCTCATGCCGTCGCCTTCGGAGCCGATTACGATCGCTGCGGCATCTTTCAGGTCTGCTTTATAAAGAGGGGTTTCTCCCTCTGCTGTGGCACCAAATACCCACACACCGTTCTTTTTCAGCGTATCCAGTGTCGTAGTAATGTTGGACACCTTTGCTATGGGCATATGCTCCAGCGCACCGGCGGAAGCCTTGGCAACCACAGCTGTCAGTCCGGCACTGCGGCGTTTGGGAATGATCACACCGTGGGCGCCCGCACACTCTGCGGTACGGATAATTGCACCCAGATTGTGGGGGTCGCTAAGCTCGTCGCAAACCACAATAAGAGGCTTCTCTCCCTTGTCGGCAGCGTTTTGGAGTATTTCATCCACGGTAACATATTCATGGGCAGCAACAACAGCCACAACGCCCTGGTGAGCCTTTGTTCGGCTCATGGCATCCAGCTTGCGTCTGTCTGCCTCAACCACCGCTGCACCGGCTTCTTTTGCCTTGGACGCAATAAAGGACAGATTTTTGTCTGTCTCGCCTTTGGCGATGTAGACTTTATCAATCACTCGTCCGGCACGCAGTGCTTCGATTATGGCGTTGCGGCCTTCAATAATATCATCATCAAAGGCTTCGATAGGTCTGGCGGTATCTTCACTGACACCTCGTCCTTCGCGATAGGCGGCAGGTCTTCTCTTTTTATCCATCATTTTATCTCCAAATTTTGATTCGAATATATTATGTCAATTTATTATAACACAGCCAAAGCTATGTGAGCAAGTGCAATATAAGAAAAATAAGTCGAAACAAAAATTTAACAATACCGAAACAGCTCATTAACCACCATCCGCGGCGCATACTATATGATAACTGCAAACTTTAGTTGGAGAGTATCCCATGGAAAAAAAGAAAAAGCCCACCGGCAACAAAGACAAGCAGAAAACTCTGCTGCCTTTTTTAGCCGCTGCACTGGTCATAACCGTATTATTCAACGCTCTGATCAATTCATATAAATCTTCGTTGCAGGAAGAAATAAGCTACAACGAGTTTATCTCTATGGTCAGAAACGGCGAAGTTGGTTCCGTTGAGATTCAGACTGACAGGCTGATGATAACGCCTGTGAACGATGATGAATTCACGGTATACTTCACCGGGTTGGTGGATGACCCGGAACTGACAAATGTGCTGCTGGAAAACAATGTGGAGTTTTACCGGGCCACTGTGGAGGAGATGTCGCCTTTCGTTTCCTTTCTGATGGCCTACATTCTGCCCATTGGCGTTATGTACCTGCTGTTCAGCCTTTTGATGAAGAGTGCGTCGAAACGCATGGGCGGTTC
>JAZULX010000155.1:0-3415 GCA_045603325.1 Oscillospiraceae bacterium
TTGGCGGGGCGTCCGGGGGCCGTCCCCTACGGAGCAATATGTTATGTCCTGCGTTGTAGGGGCTGGCGTCCTCGACAGCCCTAAGTGGAACGGTCAAGACCGTTCCCTACGGTGTTATAGGGAAGTCGGTGCGTAACAGGCGGGCGGATAATATCCGCCCCTACGGTACGATACGTTACGTCTTGGGTGTCATTCCGAACAATGCGAAGCATTGGAGGAATCCCCATCTTATAGGAGCTGAGATCCTTCGTTTGCGCTCAGGATGACAGCTGTGGTGCGATGCGTGGTTGGCGGGACGTCCGGGGGCCGTCCCCTACGGGGTGATACGTCACATCGTGCGTAACAGGCGGTCACGGCACGCCGTGACCCTACGGGGTAATACGTCACGTCGTGCGTTATTAACTATTGATTATTACACATATATTACATATCGGAATTGCTATTGAAATACAGTTTTTCCTGTGTTAGTATATTCTGGAAATCTTACGAAAGGAGGCCCGGCTATGTTTATCAATTTCAAACAGCGTTATTTCCCTGATTTTGCAGTCACAACCGAATACTATGCATCTGCGGGCCCCATCGGCCCCTTGTAAGACAGGCGCCTTGTCTTTCTGACGATTTTTACGCCATATTTACGCCCGCAGGCTATATGCCTGCGCTTTTTTTATCCGTCTATAAGGAGGAATGATCAGCTTGAATCGTAAAAAAGGCCGGTTCCGGGTACTGCTGGGCTACACCCGGGGCTATCCCCTTCCGCTTATCGGGGCTTTTGCCATTCTCATTTGCGAACTGCTTTTGAGCTTTGCCAACCCCCTTGTACTGTCCGTCACCATTGACTCGGTGCTGGACAGCAACCCTCTGAACGTGCCCGGTTACTTCGCCGCTGTTATCAATGCTGTGGGCGGTATCGAAGTCATTCGCAGCAACCTGTGGATAATGTCGCTGCTGATGATTGCCATGCAGCTCATCTCCGGCGGACTGTCGTTTCTGCGTCCGTGTCTGACTTCCAAAGCCAGCGAAGGCATTGTCAAGCGGCTGCGTGACCAATACTACTCTCACGTTCAGCGCCTGCCCTACAGCTATCACACCGCTGCTCAGACAGGCGACCTTATCCAGCGCTCCACCACCGATATCGACATGGTGCGCAGATTTCTGTCCGGTTTTCTGCTGGAGTTCATCCGCACCACCGTATTCATCGTCGTGGGCTTTTTCCTCATTGCTTCCATCCATCTGCCCCTGACGCTGATAACCTTTTCCCTGATGCCCTTCATCGTGCTGGACAGCCTGCTTTTCGTCAGAAAAATCGAACAGCTCAACGATTCCTTTGAGCAGCAGGAAGGCAGGGTTTACACTGTTATTCAGGAAAACCTCACCGGTGCCAGAGTTGTAAGGGCTTTCGGCAGGCAGAAACTGGAGCTGGAAAAGCTGGTTGAAGCCAACGAAGATCTGAGAGGCAAACACATCAAACTCAACAACACTCTGGCTTTCCTGTGGTCCAGCCTTGACGTACTGTGCGGACTGCAGATAGCTCTTGTTTCCATCTGCGGCATCATTTTCGCCGTAAAAGGCAGCCTGAGCCTTGGCCAGTACACAGCATTTTTGTCCTACATATTCATCTTCCTGTGGCCCATCCGCAACTTCGGCCGTGTGCTCAGCAACATGAGCAAGGCTTTCATCGCCGTTGACCGTATCGAAGAAATCATAGCAGAGCCTGAGGAAGATGCCTGCGAAAACGGCCTCACTCCCGATCTGGGCGGCGATATCGTGTTTGAAAACGTGTCCTTTGCCTATGGCGAGCACGAGGTTCTGGAAAACCTGAACATGACCATCCCCGGCGGCAAAACCATTGCCATCCTGGGCGGTACCGGCAGCGGCAAGTCCACTCTGGTGCAGCTGCTGCAGCGGCTGTACGACCCCACCGGCGGTCGGATAACCATTGGCGGAGTTGACATAACAACTATCAAGAAGTCCTATTTGCGCGACAAAACCGGCATTGTCATGCAGGAGCCGTTCCTGTATTCCAAAACCATCATGCAGAATATCGGCATCAAGCAGGAAAACCCCGACGCCGAAGCCGTTTATGCCGCTGCGTCCACCGCTTCCATCCACGACGATATACTGGAGTTTGAAAACGGGTACGACACCATCGTTGGTGAACGTGGCGTTACCCTGTCCGGCGGTCAGAAGCAGCGTGTGGCCATAGCACGAACCCTGATGTCCGACAGCAATATTCTTATTTTTGACGATTCACTGTCTGCGGTGGATACTGAAACCGACATGAAGATAAGAAAGTCTTTGCTGGAAAAGCGCAAAGGCGTTACCACCATCATCATATCCCACCGCATTTCCACCCTCATGGAAGCAGACAGGATATTCGTTTTGAAAAACGGACAAATAATGGAATCCGGCACTCATGACGAGCTTATCGCCATGGAAAACGGCGCATATCGCCGGGTGTTTGAAATCCAGAGCAGCACAGGAGAGGAGGGTGACGAATAATGACCGAGAAAGATTATCAAAAGTCTAAAATCAAGCTTTCCACCTGGAAAACCCTGCTCAGTCAGGAGCGTCACCGCTTCAAATACTTTGCTATCATCATCGCCTGCGGCATGGCCCTGGGTATCCTCGACCTGTGCGCTTCCCTGCTGAACATGCGGGCTATCGACGATTATATCGCCGTGGGTTCTCTGGAGGGTTTCGGCGGTTATGCCGCCCTTATCGTCCTTGTGCAGCTGGGTTTTGCGGTTCTGGCTTTCGGGTTCTGCACCGCTGCAGGACGGCTTGAAGGTCACATGACTGCCGACCTGCGTGAAAAGGCTTTCAAAAAGCTCCAGACCATGAGCTTCTCCTATTACGATAAATCCAACGTGGGCTATCTGCTGTCCCGCCTGACTTCCGACATTTCCAGAGCTACCGAAACCGTGTCCTGGAGCTGCATTGACCTGGGCTGGGGCGTAATGTCCATCATCGCTTCACTCATCGGCATGTTTGCCGTCAATCCCCGGTTGTCGGTAATAATCATCACCGCTGTGCCGTTTATCGCAGTTATTTCCGTGTTTTTCCAGAAGAAAATTATCAAGCATCAGCGGGAAACAAGACGGCTCAACTCCATGATAATCTCCGGTTTCAACGAGGGTATCATGGGCGCCGCCACCACCAAGACTCTGGTGCGTGAGGACCTGAACTACAAGGAATTTTCCGACGTTACCGGCAAAATGAGACGGGCTTCTTTCTCTGCCGCCATGGTTTCCGCCCTGTATCTGCCCGTGGCATCCCTGATAATCTCCATGGCCACCGCAACCATCCTGCTTCGTGGCGGTCATGACGTGCAAAATGGGCTTATAACCATCGGTCAGCTGAACTTTTTCATCAACATCGGCAACATGATGTTCGAGCCTATCCGTTCCTTCGCAGG
>JAZULX010000156.1:0-3512 GCA_045603325.1 Oscillospiraceae bacterium
GCAGCAGGCCATAATTTACGTGGCAGTGTTCCTTGGCGTGACGTTCTCTGTCTGCCTGTTCATTCTGCTGCCCACTTTGCTGGCAGGTTTCGTATCTCCTTGGATAGGCAGCGGTGTGCTGCGCAATCTGGTGGAAGGTGCCATCAGAATAACCCTGTTTGTGATTTATATGATCGCCGTGTCAAGAATGAAAGACATGAAACAAGTCTTTTCCTATCACGGTGCAGAACACAAAACCATCGCCTGTTACGAAGCAGGTCTGCCTCTGACGGTGGAAAATGTCCGCCGGCAGACAAGATTCCATCCCCGCTGCGGTACCAGCTTCCTGTTTGTTGTCATGATAATCAGCATTCTGGTGTTCAGTGTGGTGCGCTGGTCCAACCCCTTTATCCGTATGGCACTGCGGCTTGCTCTGCTGCCTGTGGTGGTGGGCATAAGCTACGAAATAAACCGCTTTGTTGGCCGCCACGACAATAAGTTCACCAGAGCTTTGGTGGCCCCGGGCCTGCGGTTCCAGCGGTTTACCACGAACGAGCCGGATGATTCCATGATAAAAGTGGGCATCGAAGCCGTTAAACTTGTCCTGCCCGACGTGGAAGGCGAAGACGAGTGGTAACAGCCGACCGCGCTGTCATCAGGGCGGGTAAAGCTTGCCAAAGGCAATCTTCAAAAATTGAAAGGTAAAGAGAAAGAAACAAATGGCAGTTAAGTATAACGACCTGTGTATAGACATTCGCCGTCAGCTGATAACTGCCGGTGACGGTAACCCGATGATGACAGCCAAGGAACTGGTTTGCGCCGCATCGGGAAAAACAAAGGAACAATTGCTGGCCGAATACAGCTTTTACGCACCCACCGATGTGGAAGCGAAAGCCCATGAGCTTTGCGCACGGCGTGTGGCCGGTGAACCTCTGGGCTACATTCTGGGCGAATGGGAGTTCATGGGCATGACCCTGACCGTTGGCCCCGGGGTGCTGATTCCCAGAGACGATACCGAGGTTGCAGCAGCTTTGGCTATCAAGGCAGCAGACGATATGGCCGACAGCGATCCCAAGGTGCTGGACCTGTGCTGCGGCAGTGGATGCATCGGCCTGGCAGTTGCAAAAAAGGTGCCCGCCGCAAGGGTGGTCATGGCGGATATTTCCGATGAAGCGTTGGCCATATGCCACAAAAACGCAGCAGATCTGGGGCTGTCCAACCGGGCTATCCATGTCAAAGCTGACGTTATGGAGCCGCCTCCGGCGTATCTCGGCAAGTTTGATATCATCGTGTCCAACCCGCCCTACATAACCACTGCGGATATGCGGACTTTGGACAAATCCGTCAAGGATTTTGAGCCCAATATCGCCCTCCATGGCGGTGAGGATGGTCTGGATTTCTACCGGGCGATCCTGAAAAACTGGATGCCTGCCCTGAAAACCGGCGGCAAACTCATTTTTGAAATGGGCATCGGTCAGGCGGAGCCTATTCTGGACATGCTCCGGGCAGAAGGTATCGGCGTTATCGGTATCGCCCGGGACAGCGGCGGCATCGACCGTGCAGTAATTGCAGAAACCATGTAGGCAATTAACAATTAATAATTAATAATTAAAATACGAAACTTGTTATCCTCTGCACTTCCTTCAACCTCGTAGGGACACAGCGTGCTGTGTCCGCCTGTTACGCAATGCACCATCGTTGTCATCCTGAGGAACGAAGTGACGAAGGATCTTAGACTGTTAATTGTTAACTGTTAACCAAAATAATATCCACCCAACAACCTGTAATTAATCTCAGGGTAAGCGATGAATGAACCGCCAAGAGCAAATGCCAAGAAGTTTTTGTTCATAAAAAGGCGTGGATTCGCAGGAATACTTGGTGTATTTCAAGAATCCGCAACGCATTTATGGGCAAAAACTACCGGCAGTTGCCGAAGGCGTGTTTGTTCAGCGATTACCCAATATGAAAGGAACGGTAATAAATGGATAAGAAGAAAAGCAGCACCGTAGCACCCGTTGGCCCCGCCAGCGACAAGAAAAAAGCACTGGAAACTGCCCTGTCCCAGATCGAAAAGGACTTCGGCAAAGGCTCCATCATGCGTCTTGGTGAAAACAGCGGAATCAAAGTTGAGAGCGTATCCACCGGCTCCCTTTCTCTTGACATTGCTCTCGGCATAGGCGGACTTCCCAAAGGCCGTATCATCGAAATCTATGGACCCGAATCCTCCGGCAAAACGACCCTTGCTCTCCACGTTCTGGCAGAAACCCAGAAACAGGGCGGCGAAGTTGCGTTCGTGGACGCCGAGCATGCCCTTGATCCTCAGTACGCAGCCAACCTTGGCGTAAATATCGAAGACCTGCTGGTAGCCCAGCCCGACACCGGTGAGCAGGCACTGGAAATTACCGAAGCTCTGGTACGTTCCGGCGCAGTTGATGCCATTGTTGTGGACTCCGTTGCCGCTCTGGTACCCCGTGCCGAAATCGAAGGCGACATGGGCGACAGCTTTATGGGCGTTCATGCCCGTCTGATGTCTCAGGCACTGAGAAAACTGGCAGGCTCCATTTCCAAAACCAACTGCATCGTCATCTTCATCAACCAGATCCGCGACAAGATAGGCGTTATTTACGGCAGCAGCGAAACCACCACCGGTGGTCGTGCGCTGAAGTTCTATGCCTCCGTCCGTATCGATATCAGACGTATCGAGTCCATCAAACAGGGCGGCGAAGTTATCGGCAACAGAACCAGAGCCAAGGTCATCAAGAACAAGGTTGCTCCTCCTTTCCGTGAGGCAGAGTTCGACATTCTCTACGGCGAAGGTATTTCCAAGCTGGGCGAAATGGTTGACCTGGGCGTAAAGCTGGATCTTGTGGAAAAGAGCGGTTCATGGTTCTCCATAGGTGACACCAGAATCGGCCAGGGTCGCGACAGTGTCAAAAATTACCTGCTCGAAAACCCCGAAGCTTATGCTAAACTGGAAGCCGATATCCGGGAAAACATGGCCAAGCTGAATCCCGTCAAAAAGACCTCTGCCGCCGCTGCAGCCGCCAAGGCCGTGGACGTCACCGCAGAAGACTTCGACGACGAATAAGCACCTGAATGAAAATCACAAAACTTGAACCCATGCAGTACGGCGGTTTCCGCCTGACCTTTGACGACGGTTCATCGGTAAAGACCACTTCCGCAGTTGTTGCGGATTTCGGCCTTCATTCTGGCATGGAGCTGGACGAGGAAAAGGCTCGGCAGCTTATGGAACGCATAGCCGTTGCACGCACCAATCAGCGGGCTGCCAACATGATCGGCAGACGCCCCCTGTCCAAAAAGGAACTGGTAAAAAAGCTGAAAGAAAAAGGCGAATCGGCAGACAATGCCGAAGATGCCGCCCAACGCATGGAACAGCTGGGATTTATCAACGACGAGCAGTACGCCGAATACCTTGTGCGCAAATACAGCGAAAAGGGTTACGGCCGCTCAAGGATAAAAAACGAGCTGTACAGCAGGGGAGTGCCCCGGGAATACTGGGACGATGCCCTTGA
>JAZULX010000157.1:0-1973 GCA_045603325.1 Oscillospiraceae bacterium
CGATTTCGCGGCCGATACGCTTTGCGGGCTGACCAGCGGCGATGTTGTCGCGGGTAGCTTCATCGGGGGGCAGAAGGCCGACCATCATGGGAGTGTAGGTGATGGTGGGGCCAATGCTGTTGACCTGAACGTTGGGACGCAGGTCGCAGGCGAAAGCCTTGGTCAGCATTTCAACAGCACCCTTGGTGGTGTTGTAGGGAACGTTGCCGTTACCGCCGTTGGCGACAGCACGGATACCACGGACGGAGCCGATGGTGATGATCTTGCCGTAGCCTTCGTTGGGAGTAGCCTGGCCGGAAACGTAATCAGCGGGATCAACCTTTGCAACGCCTTCGGGAAGGTTGTTTTCCTTCATCCAGTTGCCGAAGTACTTGCAGCAGTACATCATGGAGGTTACGTTGGTGTCGAGCATGCCCTTCCAAACGGAAGTGTCGATTTCCCAGGACCACATCTTCTTGTTGTAACCCTGAGAGCAAACGAGGATATCTACGCCGCCGAGGCCTTCAGCGCTGACGGTGTAGTCACGGAAAGCGATGACAGCATCTTCATCGGTAGCGTCGCAGGCGTAGTAGCAAACCTTAACGCCGGGAGCGGCAGCAGCCTTGATTTCTTCGCAGGCAGCCTTCAGAGCCTCTTCCTTACGGGAGGAGATGATAACGTCTACGCCATTGGCAGCGTAAGCAATAGCAATAGCTTTGCCGAAACCGCCGGCGCCGCCGACGATAGCAGCCTTCTTGCCGCTGATGTCGAACATCTTGGTCAGATCGCCAGAATATACTTTGCTGGGCATAATATTAACTCCTTTATTAGATTTAACTGATATTCAAATCCGATAAGCGGAAATGGATACATAAATGTAAGTTAGAAAGAATCTAAGGTGATCAATGAATGAATCGCCGAGAGCAGATTCCGAGGAATTTTTTGTCGGAAAAAGGCGTGGATTTGCAGGAATACTTGGTGTATTTCAAAAACCCGCAACGCATTCCCGGCGAAAAATTCCCGACAGCTGCCGAAGGCGCATTTGTTCTTTGATTACCTATCAATTATTTCTGGGGGGGCAGCAGGCAAACCAGCATCTTGCAGACGGTGGTGCCGGTATTGGTGACGGACTTTTCTACGCCGCCAACACAATGGAAAGCATCGCCGGCGTGGAGAACGGTCTCAACGTCAGCAGTCTTCAGGGTCATTTCGCCCTCGAGAATGTAGTAGATGGATTCCAGGGGGTTTGCGCCATAGTCGCAGCCGCCGCCGGGAATGAAATAGGTGATGCCGGAGATCATCTTGCCGCCTTCGATTTCGTTGGCGCCGCCGCCATCGACGTCGAACAGACGGGTGCATACGCATTCATTGTGGCCGGGAGCGGTGTAGGTGTAGATAGTGCTGCCTTCAACGCCCTTGGCTCTCTGGATCAGATACTTTGCCATGAGATTAAACTTCCTTTCGTAAGCTTTAAATTTTATTCCAACATACAGTTTATCATATTGCCCGGGAAAGTCAAGCATTCGCAGCCAAAATAACTTTCCTCACCGCTTAAATACATAAATTTTACAGGAATATCGCAAGAGAAACATTTACAACATAAACCGAACATGCTACAATTATTACGTTGAATCCTAAACATACTCAACAAGGAGGAAAATATTGATGAGAGAACTTATGACTTTTAAGCGCAATGTCTACACTCCCGAAGAGCAGGCCGCTCTTGACGCATGGCGCAAGCTGGAAGGCCCCGGCTTCCCCGCTATGCCCGTAGGCGTTGGCCAGCCCAAGGACTATGACGTGGTTTCCGGTTTTGAAATGTACTGGTATGCCAAGGGCTGGGACAAAGACAACCCCCTGTGGTACGATTACAGCTACGCAAAAGACACCTGGTACGGCGACGTTCCTGCAATGCCCGCCATGAGAGAGCCCATGGGCATGTCCATGTTCCCCTCTGAACTGGGCTGGGAAGCATTCCCTCCCTCCACCCCCAT
>JAZULX010000158.1:0-7150 GCA_045603325.1 Oscillospiraceae bacterium
ACCTCATCCGCCTCGCATTGCCGTAAACCCGAAAGTTTGCTGAAAGCAAACTTCGTGTGTTTGGCATAGCCAAACACGATTCCCCTCAAGGGGAAGGCTTTGTTTCCAACGCAACCACCAGCAGCTGCGGTCTGTTGAACAGGCGGAAATCCACCACGGAATTGCCAAGTCCACGGCTGACCACCATGGAAGTATCGCCTTTTTCATAAAGTCCTGCGGTATAGTCGGGGAAAAAGCTCCTGTCTACCCCGATAAGTCCGCCCACAAAGGGGATACGCACAACGCCGCCATGACCGTGACCGCAAAGGACAAGGTCGGTTCCCAACTCAGCCCACATATCCAGGCTGTCGTTCCGGTGAGCCAGCATCAGGGTGAATGTATCTCCCTGAGCGGTGCGGATCTCGTCCATCAGTTCGTCAGGCTGCTTCTGGTCAAAGGGTCCGTTAGGGTCGTCGATGCCTGCCAGAACCATAGTGCCGTCTCCGATGGTCAGGGTGCGGTACTCGTTGCGAAGCACCGTCACGCCATAGGCTTCCAGCAGTTCAAACAGCTCATCCACGCAGCCCACAGCCCATTCGTGGTTTCCGGTGACGAAAAACACCGGCGCAATCTCCACCAGCCCGTCCAGCAGCGGCGGCAGCATATCAAGATGGCTGACCTCGTCTATCAGATCGCCGTTCATAACAATGATATCCGGAGCCGTGGCGGCGGTTTTCTTCAGAAGATAACTGCTGTTTTCGCCGAAAACCTCGCCGTGGACGTCTGCCAGAACAGCTATTTTGAACCCGTCGAAAGATACGGGGAGTTCCGCAGAGTTTACGGTGATGGTTTCGGTGACGATGGTCTCGTTTTCAAACCACCAGAACACGCCAAGAGCTATGGCAAGCACCAGCAGCCCTGCAATTCGGGAGAGGCAGCCTCGTTTTTTGCGTTTCATTCGTCGTCACTTTCTGCCAGACGGTCCCGGACATAGTTGTTGTCCGGTCGGACGTCCAGCTCAAACCGGGACTGGGACTTGACAAGATTGGTCAGTTTGGAAAAACCGAAGTTTCTGGGGTCGAAGTCAGGCTGCTTTTTGATGAGCAGGTTGCCCAGGTCGGACAGGGAAGCAAAACCGTCCTCGCCGGCAATGGCGGCAACGGAATCTGCTATAAGCTCCACCACGTTTTCGGGAACGTGACGTTTTTTCTGTTCCGGCTGGGGTTCCGCAGGTTTTGCCGTATCCTTTTTCGCCGTTTTGGAAGTGTTTTTGGTCTGCTTGGCCTTATCCTGTTTGGCTTCCTCTTCCTTGGCGGTTTTGATGACCTCAACGTAAATGAACTTGTCGCATGCCACGATAAAGGGCATGGGAGTTTTCTTTTCGCCCACGCCGATGACCTTCATTCCGGCTTCACGGAGCCGTGTTGCCAGACGGGTAAAATCACTGTCGCTGGACACCAGGCAGAATCCGTCCACGTTGCCGGAATACAGGATGTCCATAGCGTCGATTATCATGGCGGAGTCGGTGGAGTTTTTGCCCACGGTGTAGGCATACTGCTGGACAGGCGTCAGGGCGCACTCCAGAAGCAGCTGCTTCATATTGGAAAGCTGCTGGGAAGTCCAGTCGCCGTATATGCGCTTGATGGTGGGCGTACCGTAAACGGCAAGCTCTTCCATAACGGCCTTGATACACTTTTTAGGGATATTGTCGGCATCCACCAGAACGGCCAGCCGCAGATCCTGAAATTGAGCCATAAAAACCTCCAGTTTTTAATTAATAAATAATAGTTAATAATTAATAGTATTAAATAGCATGGAAGCTTCTGGCATTATGGGCGCTCCAAAATCTACTAAGACTGAGGTTTCAAAGTGATGATGGTCGGCAAAGTGAATACATACCACTATTAATTATTAATTTTTAATTATTAATTCGATAAGGCCGGGTATCCGGCTTTATACCTTATCTATGAATTTTTCCCGTATTTTATCCATGGTTTCTTCGCTTACGCCGATGAGACGCAGGTAATCCACCACGCTGCCGTACTTTTCCGTAAGATAGTCCACAAGCGTCAGCATGGCTTCGGGAGGAGTTTTGAAGAAAGAGTCGTCCATTGGAGGCATCTCGGCACCATCGGGCGCAGGCCCCAGGTCGACTTTGCCGGAACGCATCCGGGCATATACCGGTGCGAGATATATCTGGGATATGCAGTAATCGGCGGCAATATCTTCCCGGGCAACACCGCAGACAGACAGCAGATAGCAGCTGAAAAGACCGGTTCTGTCCTTGCCGGTGGTGCAGTGGTAAAGCAGTGCGCCGTCGCAGTTGGCGGCAATGTCAAGCATATCGATGGCCCACTGGCGGGCTTCTTCGGCCATTTGCTTGTACTGTTCGCCCCAGTCCTGCATATGACCGTCTTTGGGTACGGGAGGTTTTGCACCACCGTCTTTACGGCTGGCTTCACGGTCCTTGTCGTCGTAAATGGCAGCCTCGTTGAACAGGGGTTTTTCGATGTAGTCCATGTGGCCTTTCAGGCTGCTGGGACGGGAATTTTTCTCGCCGCTGCCGCGAAGGTCGATGGATGTGGCAACGCCGTAATCTTTCAGCGCAGCGATATCTGATTCGGGCAGGTCGCAGGGCGCTTCACTGCGGATAAATACGCCGAATTTTGTCACACCGCCGTCGGCTGTGGGGAAACCGCCCAGGTCACGGGCGTTGTATAAACCTTTCAAAAGGAGTCTTCTTGCTTTTTTCATTGTCTTGCGTCCTTTCTTATGTTTCAGGGCGAAAGCTGATAATTGCACAGTTAATTAATTATATCACTAAACAAGGGTTAAGGCAAATGTTATATTAGGGATTAGGGGTGTCGTTTATCACCTGCAGAACAATCGCAGGGAACGGCGTGTGCCGTTCCCTGCAAATCAAAAATATGTCCGGCAGCAAAACAGTATGACTAAACTTCCAATTGTTCTCATCCGTTATCCATCTGCTGCTTTTTCTGCTGATAATACAATAAAACCAGATTATCATAATCCTTTTCTGCTTTTGCCTTTTGAATTAACTTCTCTAGCGTTTCAGCGTCCGGTATGGGAATACTGTTGAGCTTTGAAACAATATCTGCATTCATCAAAATCCAGTATGCCGTCATCCGCAAAGGCTGCGGATATGTTTCCAGTTCGCAAATTAACTCCATTTTTGAACGTTTTTTGTTTTCCATGATTGATTCCGACCTTTGTTCAAACTAATAAAAACTATGCATCTTCGCAAAATGGAATGTATACATTCCGATATTACCACGAATCAGGATGTAATATCAAGAGGAATGTATGCATTCCATTTGAGCGGAGGATATTATGGCGCACAAGATAAAACAGGACATTTCCATAGGCGAAAACTTGCGTGCGCTGAGAAAGCGGGCGGGATTGTCGCAGGAAGATGTGGCAAGAGAACTGCAGCTCAGAGGGCTGACAGCCAGCCGGGAGATAATCTCTCAGATGGAGCTGGGAAAATACAGCATAAGAGTCAGTGTGTTAAAGGCAATGAAGCAGCTGTACAAGGCAGAATATGACGATTTCTTTGCTGACAACGAAGAATGAAATACAACAACCCCCATCGGAACAAATTTTCCGATGGGGGTTATTAATTTTTGGTTATTCCTTACTTAACCACGATTTTGCCTTCCCAGGTGCCTGCGCCGGAAACTTCGGCGCCGTCGACGAAGACCTTGCCGGTGATGACGGAGCCTTCTTCAACGGTCAGCTTATCGAGATAGCTGTCGCCGGTGACGGTCCAGACGCTGCCGCCCTTGAGAGTCAGGGCAACTTCGTTGTTGACAGAGGGTGCTGCCACGTTGGCAACACGACCAAGCAGCAGATGGCTGTCGATAACGTCGCTGTCGATGAAATATCCTGCGCCCAGAGGCTTGTCGTCCATGCCAACGTGGTTGGCGAAGGAGGAAGAAATCCGGCCGGTGAGCTTTACGTTGTCCAGGCAGACTTCCAGTTTCTGCAGACGTTCCCAAACGGCGTTGAATATGCTGCCCTCAACTTCCATGTTGGAGAAGTTGGCGTAAGTGTCGTGAATGCGGTAGGGAGCGTCCCACATCAGGGGTTCTGCGGTGGGATTCTGGGCCTTGAACTCGTCCACATTGCCGCGGCAGACAACTTCCTTGCCGTCAACCACGAATACGGGGAAGGAGTTGAAGGGGCCTTCCTTCTGCATCTTCTGGGTGACGTAGGTTTCGGGCAGACGTTCCAGCTTGCTCCAGTCGTCTTCGATTTCGGGCACATAGTAACCCTTGGGGCCGAGACCTGCGTCGTCGGAGGTCATGAGCTGATACAGGACCTTGTCCTTGCCCAGCTTGATGTCGGTGCCGTCTACGTTCAGGTAGAAGAAGCAGCCGTCGGGGTCGGAAGCTGCATAGGACTTGGACAGGAAGGTGGCTCTTTCGGTGAACCATTTGCCGCCCTTGAGGTTGACGCTGCCTCCCTGGTTCTTGTGCCACAGCACACCGTGACGTCCGGAATACATCTTGCTGTCGCCATCCACGTCGATGGTGGCCTTGGCGGTGGACAGGATGAAAATATAGTCGGGGCTGATGAATTCGCAGTCCACAAAGCTGTTGTGGAAACCGTCTGCATAGTTTACGTAGCCGGAGTGGCCGATGGCGCTGTCGCCGATGACGAAGCCGTACTTCTTGCCGCCGCATTCGGGAGCAGCCATATACTTATCGGCGTTGGCTTCGTTGTACTCTTCCAGAGTGCCGATGCCGGAGAACACGTTTTTGCCGGTCAGGCGGACGTTTCTGCCACTGTCGGTAGACAGGGTGGACCAGCTCTGTGCGCAGACGATGCAGTCTTCATAATGGACAACGGCGTTTTCGATGGCGTTGGTGCCGCGGTTGTTGCCGTTCAGACCAAGTACCCAGGGGCACATCTTGGTGCTGCCGGGTTCACGCTGAGCGTAGATAACGCTGTTAGTAACGGTGGTGGTGCCGTTGCCGCTGCAGATGATGCAGGAAGCCTTGCCCAGGTTCTTGATGTTGACATTGTCCATCTTGACATCGCCCTGGCCAACGATGGTAACGGCTGCGCCGCCGCCTTCGCTGTTGCCGTCGCCGTGGAGATAGAATTCGGAATCGGTCAGGGAGAAGGATTCGCCCTTTTCGGTGTCGATGATAATGCCGTTGAAAGCATCCAGACCGTCGGAAACGACCTTGACGTTCTTTGCGCTGCCCTTTTCAAAGTCACCGCTCTGAAGAGCTGCGGTCAGGGAAGCTGCCTTGTCCAGCTCGCCGCCTTTGATAACGGCTGCGGGACGGTATTTCATGGCGGACATCTGGGAACGGTCACGGGTGACCTCATAGGGGGTGTAAACGGTGAACTTCACGTCGCCCTTGTATTCGCCGGGCTTTACGGGAACTGCAACGCCGTCCACGGTCATAAGTACGCAAAGTTCGTCCTTGCCTACGGGCAGGTGGCCTTCTTTAAGTTCAATACCGTCGGGATAATGTGCGGATTCGGCCAGATACCAGTCGGTATCGGGACGATCTTCCTTAAAGCTGCCCATGCCGGGGAAACCGCCGCCGGGGCCGCCCATGTCAGGTCCGCCGGGACCGCCGGGACCGCCGGGACCACCGCCCATATCGGGACCGCCTGGAATACCCATCATTTCCATATCTTTTACATCCATTTCATTTTCCTCCTTGTGTTTTTCTTTTGTGCATATTATACTGTATAATATACTGCTTAGCAATTGCCAATTAGGTAACTTGATGGTTGGTTTTGCTCCGGCAGTCTGAAGAAGAAAAGAAAGCAAAAGAAAATGAGAGGAGCACATATCATGGCTGAAATGCAAAAATTTACACCCGGCGTATATCTCGACTGGGAAAAGGACGAGGTCCAGCTGCGCCTTGACCAGGCAGCAGGCAAGGCCCCTTCCGGTGGAGGTCCCATGGGCGGCTTTAAAATGCCCGATCCCAAGCCCTATACCTTTGAGGAAATTTATGAGTACAACCACAAGTGGGATCCCTTCAACCCCCTGTTCAACGACCGTGACTATGCCATAAAGGCAGGTTACAAGGGTCTGCCCGCAATGCCCGGCTTTGCAGGCATGGCAGGCGCAGGCGTTCAGGGATTCCCCAAGGACATCGCCAGCAAGTTCTTCTACACCAACGACGGTACCGACATTTATCTGTACAAACCCGTTGTTGAAGGCGATTTCCTGAAACGCGGCGAAAGCAAAACCGATTTCCGGGAAGTTACCGAGCCCGGCAGCACTGTCCGTGCATGGTATATGGGCGGCGAAGGCACCATGGTGGACGAAGCGGGCAACGTGGTCATCAAGGCCATCGGCAACACCCGTGACTGCTACAGCAAGTTCATCGACGGCACTCCCGACCTGACCTACACCGAAAACATGTCCGCATGGTACGACTATTTCCCGCCCATGCATTACACCACCGACGACGAGTGGGATTACATCCGTGAGCTGTGGAAGAAAGAAGAGATCCGCGGCGGCGACAAGCTGTATTGGGAAGATGTTGAGGTAGGCACTTTCATGCCCGAAACCTGCTCCGGCCCCATCGGCTACATGGAAATGATCGCCCTTTACGGCAACCGTATGGGCTTCACCCGTGAGCAGCTGTCCGACCCCAAATTCCTCAAGACCCAGTTCCGTGACGCTTCCGGCAACTACCTGTTCGAAACCGCTATCCATCTCGGCACCCGTAACTGGCCCAATGGCCGCATGGTATGGTACAACGATACCGGCGCACGCCACGTTATGCGTACCGTCACCAACTACATCGGCGACGCAGGCTATGTAAGCCGTTTCTGCTGGAGATTCTTCCCCTTCTTCAAGGAAATGCGTACTTCCTTCGTACCGCTGGATTACGATCTTATCACCCGCGTTGTTCCCGGTTACGAAAACCGTCCTCTCAACCGCCACGGCTCCGAGGGCGACACCTGCATCGGCAAGGCTTATATCTACAACAAGCGCATCGACGAGCTGGGCCGTCATGTTATCGATATCTGCGCCTGGGGCGAAACCCTGGACGGCGATATTGTACAGGTCTGCCCCATGGCAGCAGTCCTGCCCTCCAGAGGCGAATAAAAATTTGCATAATTTTGCCCTCCTGCTTTTGCAGGAGTGCTTTTTCTCTTGTGCGTAATC